>NZ_CP007202.1:3165000-3303986 GCF_000941055.1 Siansivirga zeaxanthinifaciens CC-SAMT-1
TGGAGCAAAACTTACCATTGGTCCTGCTATTGATAATGGTTTTTATTATGATGTAGATTTTGGCGAGCAAAGTATTTCTGAAAAGGATTTTAAAGCAATTGAAGATAAAATGTTAGATATTGCTCGCGGAAAATATGATTTTAAGATGCGTTCTGCTTGTAAAGCTGAAGCTTTAGAATTATATAAAAACAATCCTTATAAATCAGAACTTATTGAAAACTTAGAGGATGGTACTATAACGTTTTGTGACCATGCTACGTTTACAGATTTATGTCGCGGTGGGCATATACCTAATACAGGTATAATTAAAGCTGTTAAAATTTTAAGTGTTGCAGGTGCGTATTGGAGAGGTGATGAAAACAAACCACAACTTACTCGTGTATATGCAACGTCGTTTCCTAAACAAAAAGATCTTACTGAATATTTAGCGTTGTTGGAAGAGGCTAAAAAACGTGATCATAGAAAACTAGGTAAAGAGCTTGAGTTATTTACATTTTCGCAAAAAGTTGGACAAGGGTTACCGCTTTGGTTGCCTAAAGGTGCTGCCTTGCGTGAACGTTTGGAAAACTTTTTAAAAGCTGCCCAAAAGAAAGCGGGTTACGAAATGGTTGTGACACCTCATATTGGACAAAAGGAACTTTATGTTACTTCTGGTCACTATGCTAAATATGGAGCAGATAGTTTTCAGCCTATTCATACACCTAAAGAAGGTGAAGAATTTTTACTTAAACCAATGAACTGCCCACACCACTGTGAAATTTATAACAGTGCACAATGGAGTTATAAAGATTTACCAAAACGTTATGCTGAGTTTGGTACTGTTTACAGATATGAACAAAGTGGTGAATTACATGGTTTAACACGTGTTCGTGGTTTTACGCAAGATGATGCTCACTTATTTTGTATGCCAGAGCAGTTAGATAAAGAATTTAAAGATGTAATTGATTTGGTACTTTATGTATTTGGATCGTTAGGTTTTGAAAACTTTACAGCTCAGGTATCATTAAGAGATCCTGAAAATCCTGATAAATATATAGGTAGTCTTGAAAATTGGGAAAAAGCAGAACAAGCTATTATTAATGCTGCAAAAGACAAAGGTTTAAATTATACGATTGAAACAGGTGAAGCCGCGTTTTATGGTCCGAAGTTAGACTTTATGGTTAAAGATGCTCTTGGAAGACAATGGCAACTAGGAACCATACAAGTAGATTATAACTTACCAGAACGTTTTGACTTAAGTTATAAAGGTAGTGACAACGAATTACACAGACCTGTAATGATACACCGTGCTCCATTTGGAAGTATGGAACGTTTTATAGCGATTTTATTAGAACATACAGCAGGTAATTTCCCTCTTTGGTTAATGCCAACACAGGCTATTATATTATCAATTAGTGAGAAATATGAAAAATACGCTGAAAAAGTTTTAAATTTGCTAGAAAATGACGAAATTCGCGCCCTTGTTGACCATAGAAATGAGACGATTGGGAAAAAAATTAGAGAGGCAGAAATGCAAAAACACCCTTTCATGATTATTATTGGTGAACAAGAAGCTAAAGAAAACAAAATAACTGTGCGTAAGCATGGTGGTGAAGATTTGGGAATGATAACCATTGAAGCATTCTCGGAAATAGTACAAAAAGAAATAAATAAAACGTTGAAACCGTTTTAAAATAAGTTTAACTAAAAAAAGATAACGCCATAGCAATTAGAAGAAGATCACAGCCCGCAAAAAGGGTTTCGCAAGAGGATAAACACAGAATTAACTCTAAGATTAACAGCCCTAAAGTTCGTTTAGTAGGCGACAATGTAGAAGTTGGAATCTATTCGACCAGAGATGCTTTAAAAATAGCTGAAGAACAAGAATTTGATCTTGTAGAGATATCTCCAAATGCAGATCCGCCTGTTTGTAAAGTTATGGACTATAAGAAGTTTCTTTACGAACAAAAGAAACGTGACAAAGTTATTAAAGCCAAAGCAACAAAAGTTGTTATTAAAGAAATACGTTTTGGCCCACAAACTGATGATCACGATTACGAATTTAAAAAGAAACATGCTGAGAAATTCTTAAAAGAAGGAGCTAAATTAAAAGCCTTTGTATTCTTTAAAGGACGTTCAATCATTTTTAAAGAACAAGGTCAAATATTGTTATTACGTTTGGCTCAAGATCTTGAAGAATTTGGTAAAGTGGAACAAATGCCTCGATTAGAAGGTAAACGTATGACCATGTTTATTGCACCTAAAAAATAAATGACTGTTGCGATACAGTATTAAAGATAATTAAGCGAAATAATTAAAACCTAGGAAAAGACAATGCCTAAAATGAAAACAAAATCTAGTGCTAAAAAACGTTTCAAGTTAACGGGTACTGGTAAGATAAAAAGAAAGCATGCTTTTAAAAGTCACATCTTAACAAAGAAGACTAAAAAGCGTAAACTTGCTTTAACTCATGACACTTTAGTTCATAAAGCAGATGAGAATAATGTTAAAATCATGTTGCGTTTAAAGTAACACCATTTTAACCGGTTAAAAACAATTTATAAACCCTGGAGTTAGGCTAAAATAAAAAGAGTTAAAAGTAAAAGTTAAAAGTTAAAAGTTAAAAGTTTCTAAAAACTAATTACCTAAAACTAGCAACTAAATTAACCGCCTACTACAAAAACACATTTAAAATTATGCCAAGATCAGTAAATTCTGTAGCAAAAAGAGCCAGAAGAAAAAAGGTTCTAAAACAAGCAAAAGGTTACTTTGGACGTCGTAAAAACGTTTGGACAGTAGCAAAAAATGCGGTTGATAAAGCGATGCAATACTCGTACAGAGACCGTAGAAACAAAAAGAGAACATTCCGTGCATTATGGATTACGCGTATTAACGCTGGAGCCAGAGCATACGGATTATCTTATTCTCAATTTATGGGGAAATTAAAAGCTAATGATATCGAATTAAACCGTAAGGTTTTAGCTGATTTAGCTATGAATAACCCTGAGGCTTTCAAAGCTGTAATTGATAAAGTAAAATAAGGCGTTTTCGCCTATTGTAAAACATATTATTCGCTTAATAAAAAATCCGATTCTTAATTGAATCGGATTTTTTTATTTTTATTAAGTACCAAAGGCTGTAATTACTAGATGTCTTTCGCCACCATAATCGCGATGTTCGCATAAATAAATACCTTGCCAAATGCCTAAATTGAGTTTACCATTGGTAATAGGTATTTGGACTGAGGTTCCTAAAACCGATGCTTTTATATGTGCAGGCATATCGTCGGGACCTTCATAAGTATGTTTGTAATATGGAGCATTTTCTGGAATCATAACGTTAAAATGACTCTCGAAATCTTTTCTAACGGTATAATCGGCATTTTCATTAATAGTTAAACTTGCAGATGTATGTTTAATAAACACTTGAAGCTGTCCTATTTTAATTTGATTAATTTCTGGTATAGCCTGTAAAACTTCATTGTTTATTAAATGAAATCCTCTGGCATGAGGCTTTAATCGTATTTGATTTTGAAAAAATTTCATTTTTAAAACTATTTTATAATTAGTTTTAATTCCTTTAAATTCTAGGTTTTTTGCTTTTTCTTTTTAGCAGCAGGAAACAACACATTATTTAAAATGAGCCTATAACCGGGAGACGTTGAATGCAAGTCTAATTCGGTTTTAGCGTCTCCTACTCTATGCTTGTAATCTTCAGGGTCGTGACCACCATAAAATGTAAAAAATCCTTTGCCTTTTATACCATGTATGTATTTGGCTTCCCCGTTGCTTTTATTTTCTCCCAAAACGAGCACATTCGATTTTATTTCATCTCTTGTAAAAGCCGTTGTTTGCCCCATAAAGCCTTTAACTAAAGCTGTATGATTTTGGCATAACATGGTTGGAATTGGGTCCCATTTAGCAGAAAACTCCATTAAAGAAAAATAATCAGTCGTGGGATTTACGTATCGTTTTTGAGTTGTATCTATTGATGAAAATTCGTAAACCATAGGATTACGCTCCAAAATAAAATTAGTGAAAGCAAAGGTTTTATTGAAATCTATTTTATTTTGATATCCCGCATCACTGGCATCACCATCAAACATAGGTTCGCAAATATCGACCCCTTCTGCAGAAAGTGCAATATCAAAACTATCGGTAGCACTGCACATGGCAAACATAAATCCGCCTCCAATAACGTAATCACGTATTTTAAGCGCTACATCTCTTTTCTCTTCTGAAACTTTATTATAACCTAATTTTGCTGCTAATTGTTCGGCTTCTTTCTTTTCTTCAATATACCAGGAAGCCGCACGGTAAGAAGCATAAAATTTACCGTATTGTCCTGTAAAATCTTCGTGATGTAAATGAAGCCAATCAAAAAGTAGCAAACCATCGTTTAAAACTTCTTCATCGTACACGGTTTCATATGGAATTTCGGCATATTGTAAAACCATTGTTACGGCATCGTCCCAAGGTAGTTTTCCGCTTGGTGTATAAACGGCTATTTTGGGAGCCTTCTCTAAAACAACAGCTTCCATATTTTGACTAGGACTATTTATTTCCTCTAAAATACTTTCGGTTTTAGCATCTGAAATAACCTCATATGAAACACCTCGAATTTGACATTCTCTTAAAATAGCTTCGGTATCTGGCAACAAAAAGGAACCGCCACGGTAATTTAATAACCATTTAACTTTAAGCTCTTTTGATAAAACCCAATAAGTTAAACCGTAAGCTTTTAAATGATTTTTTTGAAAATCGACATCCATTGGTATTAGGATATAGGATGCGAAACTTTTTATTGAAAAAAAAGCAAATATGATGAATACAAATATCTTTTTCATAAACCGAAAGGTAATCAAAAAATATATGGAGTTAAAATGCTTTTAGAAAATATTAAACTAAATTTTAAAACGGCACTTCGCTGTCGTCTTCGTCGTTAAAAGAACTACCAAAAGCTTGATCTGGACTTGCTTTAAAATTATCTGTTTTGAAAGTATCGTCGTTAGCAGCTGCATTCATTTTAGAATGAAACTCGAAAGGTGAATCGAATTCGTCAAGATTATCGAACTTACCTAAATGTCCAAGGAATTTCAACCTAATATTCTCTAAACCACCATTACGATGCTTGGCAACAATAAATTCACCTTGTCCTTCAGTAGGAGAACGTTCTTCATCATCCCACTCATCAATTTTATAATATTCTGGTCGGTAAATAAAGCTTACAATATCGGCATCCTGCTCAATAGCTCCAGATTCACGTAAATCTGATAGTAACGGACGTTTACTACCGCCACGCGTTTCAACAGCACGAGATAACTGCGATAAGGCTATAACAGGTACGTTTAGTTCTTTAGCTAATGCTTTCAAGTTTCGGGAAATCATCGAGATTTCTTGTTCACGATTACCTCCATGATTACTACCACCTGTCATTAGTTGTAAGTAATCAATCATGATTAATTTAATGCCGTGTTGAGAAGATAAACGTCTGGCTTTGGCACGTAAATCGAAAATAGAAAGTGACGGTGTATCGTCTATAAATAAAGGTGCTTTTTCTAAACCTTTAACCTTTACGTTAAGCTGCTCCCACTCATGTTTTTCTAATTTACCGGTACGTAATTTTTCAGAAGACAAACCCGTTTCACTAGAAATCAAACGAGTTATTAACTGTACCGACGCCATCTCTAATGAGAAGAAGGCTACCGGTATATTTTGGTCGACAGCAATATTACGAGCCATAGATAAGGTTAATGCTGTTTTACCCATACCAGGTCGTGCAGCAATAATAATTAAATCGGATGGTTGCCATCCAGAGGTAAGCTTATCTAATTTTGTGAATCCGGTAGGAATACCACTTAAACCTTCTTTATTTGAAATTTCTTCAATTTTCTTTTTAGCCTGGATAACTAATTCTTGAGCAGTTTCACTCGACTTCTTAATATTACCTTGAGTTACTTCATAAAGTTTAGACTCGGCATTATCAAGTAAATCGAAAACATCCTTACTTTCGTCGTAGGCATCTTCAATAATTTCATTTGAAATTTTTATTAAACTACGTTGAATAAACTTTTGAAGAATAATACGCGCATGAAACTCGATATGTGCAGAAGAAGATACTTTTTGAGTTAAAGAAATGAGATAAAAATCGCCTCCCGAAAGTTCTAATTTTCCATTTTTCTTTAATTGCGTTGAAACGGTTAATAAGTCAACTGGCTCACTATTTTCAAACAACTGAAATATCGCAGCAAATATGTGTTGATGTGCTTCTTTATAAAAGGCATCTGGACTTAAAATATCGATAACTTCGTCGACACCTTTTTTATCAATCATCATAGCACCTAACACAACCTCTTCTAAATCAAGGGCTTGAGGTGGTATTTTCCCCTTTTCTAAACTTATTAAGGTGCTTTTATCTACTTTATATCCTTTTATTTGGTCGGGTTGTTTCATGAATGCGAATGTAACTAAAAAGAAACTGTTTTTAAACAGAAAAAGATTTTAGATTGTTAACTAGTAATCAACAATTTAACTGTTAATAACTTAAAAAAATTGTGAATAACAATAAAAAAATCTGAAACTTTTGATTTCAGATTTTTAAATGCTAGGATATTAAAGATTTAGTCTTTAAATACACCCATTTGCATGTATTTATCCATACGCTTAGCAACCAAATCCTTTGGTGATAAGTTTTTTAAAATCTCGTAATGTTTAATAATGGCATTACTAACCGATTCAAAAGTTTTTTCTCTGTCTCTATGAGCGCCACCTAGTGGTTCTTTAATAATTTCATCAACCAACTTTAATTTTTTCATATCGCTGGCTGTTAATTTTAAAGCTTCTGCCGCTTGTTCTTTAAACTCCCAACTATGCCATAAAATTGATGAACATGATTCTGGAGAAATAACAGAGTACCAAGTATTTTCTAACATTAAAACAACATCGCCTACACCAATACCTAAGGCCCCACCTGACGCTCCTTCACCTATAACAATAGTAATTACAGGCACTTTTAAGCGAGTCATTTCTAAAATATTTCTTGCTATAGCCTCACCTTGTCCGCGCTCTTCGGCTTCAAGACCCGGATAAGCTCCTGGGGTATCCAATAAAGTTACAATTGGAATTCCAAATTTCTCGGCAGATTTCATTAATCGCAAAGCTTTTCTGTAACCTTCTGGATTTGCCATACCAAAATTTCTATATTGGCGTGTCTTGGTATTATACCCTTTTTGCTGACCAATAAACATGAAACTTTGATCGCCAATTTTACCTAAACCACCAATCATGGCTTTATCATCTTTAAAACTTCTATCGCCGTGTAATTCTAAAAAAGTTTCACCGCAAATAGCTCTAATATGATCTAATGTATATGGTCTGTTTGGATGACGAGATAATTGAACGCGCTGCCAAGGAGTTAAATTTTTATATATCTCCTTTTGAGTCTCTTTTAACTTTTTCTCAATTTGCTCGCAAGTTTTAGAAACATCAACATCGCTTTCTTTACCAATGATTTCACATTTTTGAAGCTGATCTTCTAGTTCTTTTATAGGGAGTTCAAATTCTAAATATTCCATAAGAATTTTGTTTTTGCTTATTAATTTTCTTAGCCTACAAACCTACATATTTTTTAATTTTAAAATAAGAAAAAAATACATTTATTGGTTATTAGCTCATATTATGCAAAGGTAACGATTCTATTAAAAACAAAAATAAATTTAACGAACAGCTTTTGCTAAACGTCTGTTTTTTAGAGTTTTTATATTCTTTAATATACCATTTGCAAGCACTGTTACAATAATTATTAGGGCACCAAAATAAAAATTAGGCCCCATATGTTCCTTATCTGGAAACAACAAAATAGCCATTATTATACCGTAAACTGGCTCTAAATTGTAGGTTAATACTACTGTGTAAGGACTTAAAAAGCGCATTACATGGATAGATGCAATATAAGCGTAAGTTGTACAAATAGAAGCTAGAATTAATAAGTATCCTAAATCGGGTAAACTAATATTAAAGAACGCTCTTGAAAACCCTTTATCACTAAAAAGTAAAAAAATTGAAACGAATAATACACCACTTAAAAATTCGTAAAAAGCAATTACTGTTGCTTGATGCTTTTTTATGAAAGTACCATTTAATACTGCAAATAATGAAGATAAAAATGCAGAGGTTATTCCTAAAATAATTCCATTGATGTATTTCAATTCTCCTCTACTTATTACGTATACCCCAATAATAACTATAACGCCAAATAAAATTTCATACCAAAGAATGCGTCTTTTATAAAATATAGGTTCAATAAATGAAGCAAAAAAAGCTCCTGTAGAAAACATGGTTAAAGTAATGGATATATTAGATTCGTCTATAGCACCAAAAAAGGTAATCCAATGTAAAGCAATTATAATTCCTGCTATGGCAAGTCGAACAAGCTCTTTGGGTCTTATGCTTAATTTAACCTTAGCAAACTTTATATAAATAAGCATTAAAGAGGAGGCAAATACCATACGAAACCAAACTAAAGGAATTGCCGAAATGATTATTAATTCTCCTAAAATAGCTGTAAAACCAGCTATAAAAACCAACAAATGAAGGTGTAAGTAATTTTTAATTTTATCGTTTAGCATTTTGCAGAAGATAAATAGCTAAAATACCAAAAAGCACATTCGGGAACCAAACAGCAATAAGCGGCGGAAAATCGGATTGTTCTGCCATCACACCAAACACCTTATCAAAAAAAACAAAAACCATGGCAATGCTTATACCTAAGGCCAAGTTAACGCCCATACCACCACGCCGTTTCATAGAGGATACTGCAACAGCTATTATGGTTAAGATAAATACAGAAACCGGAAGACTCCATTTTTTATACAAGACCAATTTAAAACGCCCTACATTAGAAGACCCTAAAGCTTCTTCTTTAGCTATAAAACGTTTTAATTCGCCATACATTTTTGTTTCGGCTGCAAAAATAACTGGAATTAAATCTTCTGCTTCAAAAGCAAATGTTGTATCCTTTTTTCTTTCAATCTCAATTATATCTTTGTCTTTACCAACTTTTCGCTTAACATAGTTTGTAAGTTCATAAATGCTATCTTCATCTCTGTATCGAATTTCGTTAGCAGAAATTTTGTAGGTTAGTTTATTAGCTTCAAAATGTTCTAAAGTAAAGTTTCTTCCAATTTTATTCTTTACATCATAACTGCTTACATAAACAATCTCGTTATCATTTATTTGTCTAAATACATTGTTATCTGCACCCTCATAGGCATTTTTTCCTTTTTTTAAATATTTATAGGAGAAGTCGTTAAACCCTTCACTTGCCTTTGGTGCTAAAAACATACCTAAAACAAGGGCTAGTATGGCAACAATAGTTGCGCCTATTAAGTAAGGTCTTAAAAACCTGGAGAATGAAACACCAGAACTTAAAAAAGCAATAATCTCGGTATTATTAGCGAGTTTGGAAGTAAACCAAATTACCGATAAGAATAAAAATAAAGGAAAAAGTATGTGTGCAAAATAAATTGTAAAATCTAACAAATAAAGCAATACTTCATTTAATGGCACTTCATTTTCGAGAATTCTACCTATTTTTTCGGCTAAATGAACTGTAATTCCAATAGGAATAAACAGTAGTAACATCATAAAAAATGTAAACAAATAACGCTTTAATATGTACCAATCAAGTATTTTCATTTTATTACAAACGATTATCCATTTGTTTTACCATTTTATTTTTCCAGGCTGCAAAATCACCTGCTAATATATGCTTTCTGGCTTCTCTAACTAACCACAAATAAAATCCTAAATTATGAATAGTTGCAATTTGTTTTCCTAATAATTCATTTACCGTAAATAAATGCCTTAAATAAGCCTTTGAATATTCGGTATCTACAAATGTTATACCCATCTCATCTATTGGAGAGAAATCGGCTTCCCATTTTTTATTTTTAATATTAATAGAACCGTGGGCCGTAAACAACATTCCATTTCTGGCATTTCGGGTTGGCATTACACAGTCAAACATATCTACACCTAACGCAATATTCTCTAAAATATTGATTGGTGTACCAACTCCCATTAAATATCGTGGCTTATCTTCTGGTAAAATTTCACAAACAACATCGGTCATGGCATACATTTCTTCAGCAGGCTCACCCACCGAAAGTCCACCAATAGCATTTCCAACAGCACCAGCATTTGCGATATATTCGGCAGATTGTTTACGTAAATCTTTATATGTACTTCCTTGAACTATTGGAAAAAATGCTTGGTTATAATCGTATGTTAAAGGTGTTTTTTCTAAATGATTAATACATCTGTCTAACCAACGATGCGTCATATGCATCGATCGTTTTGCATAATTATAATCGCAAGGATATGGTGTACATTCATCGAAAGCCATAATAATATCGGCCCCAATTTTTCGCTGTATTTCCATCACATTTTCTGGGGTAAACACATGGTAACTCCCATCTATATGCGATTTAAACTTTACACCTTCTTCTTTTATTTTTCTATTTGAAGACAAGGAATATACTTGATACCCTCCAGAATCGGTTAAAATATTTCTATCCCAATTCATAAATTTATGAAGACCACCCGCCTTTTCGATAATAGTTGTTTGAGGTCTTAAATATAAATGGTAGGTATTTCCTAATATAATATCTGGATTTATCACCTCCTTCAACTCACGTTGGTGCACACCTTTTACTGTAGCAACAGTTCCCACAGGCATAAAAATTGGTGTTTCTATAACACCATGATCGGTGGTAATTTTTCCTGCTCTGGCTTTACTTTGTGAGTCTTTGGTTAATAATTCAAATTGCATAATCCTGTTTAATCTTGAATTGGCAAACCTACAAATTTTTTAATTTTAAAATGAATTAGATTTCATTTAAATAAAGCCAATTTACCATAGAAAATAAATATTCGAAGAAATAAAACTATAATATAATTCTTTTGGCAACGTTTTTGAATGTATATAATTCAAATCTTAAAAATGAACATTATGAAAAACCTATTTTTTATGTTATTGGCCTTCTTTTTTATATCAACCTCTAGCTTTGCGCAGCAAAGCACCGGTTTTGGTATTAAAGCAGGTTTAAATTACAATGCTAATGGCGATTATTTTGAATCTATTGGAGCAAATGCGAAAAATCCTGATAGAAATGTGGGCTACCATTTTGGCTTTTTTGGTAAAATTGGAAACGAGATTTATTTTAAGCCAGAATTAATGTATACCTCTACAAAAAGCGATTATGATAATGATAGCTTTAAAATGCAGAAACTAGATGCACCACTTTTGGTTGGTGTTAAAGTATTAGGACCTATTAGTGTTTTTGGAGGCCCAGCGTTTCAATATATACTAGATACCGAATTTGATGGCATTAATATTAACGATGTTAAAAATGATTTTACCGTTGGTTTAAATTTTGGTATCGGGCTTAATTTTAACAAAGTTGGTATTGATTTAAGATACGAACGTGGTTTTAGCGATAATGAAGCTACCTTTTTAGGAAATAATGGTATAGGTGTTAGTAGAATTGACACAAGACCAAATCAACTTATTTTGAGTTTATCTTTATTGTTATAAATAAAAAAGCCACTTTAAAGTGGCTTTTTTGGTTACTTATTATAATTAACTTTTATGTTCTTGTCTCTGTAATCTGGGATACCATCATTATTAGAATCTATAATAGTAACTGTTTTGATGGTTATAATACCAGCACTTTCAGTTCTGCTAATCTCAAATTCACCTTCAACTAAAACTGGTTCTTGTTCGTTTAGGTTGGTATTAAAGGTATAGGTTGTTGGCTTGAGTTCGTTTATAGTAAGTACATTATCGCCGTCATCATCAGAATCAACATAATCTGCGAAACCGTTTCCATCGGTATCATCGTCAGTTTCATCTTTTAGGTTGGTAAAATTAACAATAAACTCACCATCGCCATTTAAATCTTCATAGTAAGATGGAATACCATCGCCATCATGATCGAAAACAGATGTTTGCAATAATTCAAATTTAAATGCTAGAGGTGCATACGAACTCACTCCCGCTGGTGCATTTGAAAAATAAGCTAATCCTGAAGGAATAAACATAATTCCTAAACCACTATTTATGTAATCTGTAGTACCATCTCCGTTAACTACAAAACCATCAGAAGTATTAAACTTAGGGATAACACGTCTCCAACCAGGAATAACTCCAGTTAAATCTATTGGGTTTCTATCTGGATAATATTTAAAATCAAAAATGTAATTTTCTAAAGAAAATCCTTCATATAGAATTTGAATTCTATCTCCTATAGTAGGCTTATTTTCACCCCCACCTTGATTTAAATTTAAAACATAATAGTCGTAGGTTGTATTTTCGTAATCTACAGTATACTTAACTACTTTAGATATTAACAATTCATGTCCATCGGGCACTGAAGCACTACCCGTAAGTTGGTTAATTACTATATCGTTAATACCTGCATTGGGTTTAGCAGCCTCAATTTCGGCAGCATTGTAATAATGACTCGACAAGTATTTTATAATAGAATCGTTATCTGCTTCTTGTTGCTCTGTTCTATCCCTTAACTCTATGGTTACGTTTGGAGCATCATCTTTCTTACAAGACGCCAAACTTAATCCCAAACAAACTAACAATAGGCCTATTTTATTCAATTTCATTTACTGTTTTTTTTATTTTTATTTTTTGCACATCTTAAAAAACAAATAAACATCTAATTAGATTTTTTGTTTTCAAATGCTACAATAATGCTTATTTTTGAGGCTGCAAGATACAATTTAAATACAATCTTGTGCAATAACATTAACGTAGTTTTTTCAATAATTATATGCGAATAGACAAATATTTATGGTGTGTTAGATATTTTAAAACCAGAAACATTGCAACAACTGCATGTAAAAAAGGTCACGTTCGTATTAACCAAGAAGTTGTAAAACCCAGCCGAGAGGTTTATGCTTTAGATATAATTGAATTAAGAAAAGACCAAATTAACTACAAACTGAAAGTGAATGATATTCCAGAAAGTAGAGTTGGTGCTAAACTTGTTGATATTTACAGAACAGACATTACCCCTAAAGAACAATTTGAAGCGAAAGAACTTTTAAAATATTCTCAAGATTATTATAGAAAAAAAGGTGTTGGCAGACCTACGAAAAAAGATAGACGAGATATTGATGATTTTAAAGATGAAACGTCTATAGATGATATTTAACAACTTACTGTAATTGTATATAGATGATTTGTCCGCTATAAAAAACACAATAAACAAATAAAATTGAGTAATTTTAAATTTTAATACAACACCATACTATTATGAATGTTACAAATAATGTGATATTAAACCACGAAGAAATTAATAATAAAATAAGACGCATTGCTTTTCAAATTTTAGAGAGCAACGTAGACGAAAACGAAGTGGTTTTAGCCGGTATCGATAGTAATGGCTACATTTTTGCAAAAAAACTTAAAACTACTCTGCAGAAAATTTCAGATATAAACCCTATACTTTGTAAAGTTAGTATTAACAAAAAACAACCTTGGGATCCTATTAGTACTTCAATTCCTGAAACAGAATATGCTAACAAATCTCTAGTTCTTGTTGATGATGTTTTAAATTCTGGAACTACTTTAATTTACGGGGTTAAACATTTTTTAAATGTCCCATTAAAGCAATTTAAAACAGCTGTATTGGTTAATAGAAATCACAAAAAATATCCTGTTAAAGCCGATTTTAAAGGCATTTCACTTTCTACATCCTTACATGAGCATGTAAATGTTATTTTAGATGGTAAAAAATTTGAAGCTATTTTAGAATAATTTTAAAACTAAATCTTCAATTATTTCAGTTTCAGTTTTATTATCGGTAGATACCGTTATATTGGCTTGAGAATAAAATTGATTGCGTTCAAAAAGATGTTTACCAATAAACTCTGTAAGTAATTCATCTGTTTCAATATGAGCTATTAACGGTCGCTTACTTTTCTCTTTATTTAGTCTGGTTACTAAGGTTGGAATCGACGCTTTTAAATAAATACTTTTTGCATGTTTAGCTTCTAAAATAAGCGACATATTATTATTATAACATGGGGTTCCTCCTCCTAGCGACACTATTAAATTAGTTTTGTTTTCTAAAATATGCATTAAATATTTAGTTTCTGCCTTTCTAAAATAAATTTCACCTTTACTTTTAAAAATATCACTTACGGTAGTTTTTTCTTCATTTTCAATATAATCGTCTAGGTCTAAAAAATCATAATTTAGTTTTTTTGACAAAATCCTCCCTAAAGTAGACTTCCCTGAAGCCATATATCCAATTAAAATTAAAATCATTTTTAGCGCTATAAATTGATTATTAAAAACATACCATTTCTTCGTGCAAAAAAACAAAAAAATCTTTTAAAAAAGTGTTGTTTTATTAAAAATACATATTATATTTGCACCCCGTTACGGAAACGTAATAATTACTAAAAATAATGACCTGGTAGCTCAGCTGGTAGAGCATTTCACTTTTAATGAAAGGGTCCTGGGTTCGAATCCCAGCCCGGTCACTATTTAAAACCTTGCTAATCTGCAAAAAATTAGCAAGGTTTATTATTTTAATGTTACAGAAATTTTATTTGAAAACATTATTTTATTTTAAGTAATTAACCTTATATTTGCAACCCGTAAAAAAGGAAGCAATAACGACCTGGTAGCTCAGCTGGTAGAGCATTTCACTTTTAATGAAAGGGTCCTGGGTTCGAATCCCAGCCCGGTCACAAAAAAAGTTAAGCGTATCGCTTAACTTTTTTAATTTAAAATAAAATCTTTTTATTGCGCACGTGGCGGAATTGGTAGACGCGCCAGCTTGAGGGGCTGGTATTCGCTTAGAATGTGGAAGTTCGAGTCTTCTCGTGCGCACTTTTTTTAAGTATACTATATCACTAATTTACCTTTATCTTATAATTAGTATAAACATTATTCAATTAAAGTATACCCTAATTACTGTACTTATAAAGCTTATTTTCCATTAAGCTTTAATTCTTTCTAAAACTTACAAAGTCTATTAATTTAAAATAGTTACTTTTTTAATTAAATATAACAAACACTTAAGCGACTAATTAAACCGAATATTGTAAAATTAAACACATATTAACAATCAAATTAATAACTAAAAATAAAATTTGAAAAATAGTTAGCAATAACTGAAGCATTTTATTTGGATATTTGTATTTTTGTTTAATTAAATTAAAAAATCCATGAACAATATTAAAGTTGATTTTAGTATTAAAGACTTAGAACACCTTACTGGAATAAAAGCGCATACCATACGAATTTGGGAAAAACGCTATAATTTACTAAGTCCTAATAGAACAGATACTAATATAAGAACCTATAATATTGAAAGTTTTCAAAAACTATTAAACATATCTTATCTAAACAATAATGGATATAAAATTTCAAAAATAGCCAGTCTGAAAGAAGAAGAAATTCCTATAAAGGTTAGAGAAATAGCATCACAAAACAAAGTTGAAAATCATGCTATTAATGCCTTTAAAATGTCTATGATTAATTTTGATCAGGCCCTATTTTATAACACATACAACTCGCTTACCGAAAGCAAAACATTTAGCGAAATATTCTACACGGTTTTTATACCTTTATTAGAGGACATTGGTTTATTATGGCAGACCGATACCATTACACCTGCTCACGAACATTTTTTATCTGTTCATATTAAGCAGAAAATTCTTCTTAATATAGAAAAAATTCAACTTTTAGACCCCAAACCAAATACAAAAACCTTTGTTCTATTTTTACCGGATAGCGAAATTCATGATATAGGTTTGCTTTTTGTTAATTACCAATTAAGAAGTAAAGGATATCATACTATCTTTCTTGGTGAAAGTGTACCTATGAAAAGCTTGGTCGATTTACATAAGTTTTTTGACGAAATCACATTTTTATCTTATTTTACGATATATCCTGATGAAAATAATATAGATTCGTATTTAGAAGAATTTTATACACTCCTCTTAAAAGAAAAAAATAGTAAATTGCTCTTGTTAGGTTATAGAATTTCAAGTTTAAAACCCGAAAATCTTCCAAAAAACATTAGCATTTTTACCTCCATAGAAAATTTAGTTAAAGAAATATAAATTGCTTTTATTTTGTTTAACTTTTATATATATTTGTTAAACAATATGAAAAAAGAAATAATAATTATCGGTTCAGGTTTTTCGTCTCTAGCAGCATCCTGCTATTTGGCGAAAGCAGGTTATAATGTAACTTTATTAGAAAAAAACAACACTATTGGAGGCAGAGCTCGACAATTAGTTAAAGACGGTTTTACTTTCGATATAGGTCCAACTTGGTATTGGATGCCCGATGTATTTGAACGCTTCTTCAATGATTTTGATAAAAAACCTTCAGATTACTATAGTCTTGAAAAACTGAATCCCGCATACAGTGTTTATTTTGGAAAAAACGACTACATTACCATTGAAGATACATTAGCGAAAATTTCTGAAGCATTTGAAAAAGAAGAACCTGGAAGTTCAAAAAAACTAAACACCTTTATTGAAAAAGCTAAAAGCAACTACGATATAGCAATTAAAGATTTGGTTTATAACCCTGGCGTATCGCCTCTAGAATTGGTTACTATTGCTACTATAAAAAAATTAGACCAATTCTTTAGTAACATAAAAAGAGATGTTAGAAAAGAATTTAAAAATGAAAGGTTAGTAAAAATTCTTGAATTTCCTGTTTTATTTTTAGGAGCAAAACCAAGCGATACACCTTCGTTTTATAGTTTTATGAATTATGCAGATTTTGGCCTTGGGACGTTTCATCCAAAAAAAGGCATGTATCAAGTTATCCTAGCGCTTGAAAATCTGGCAAAATCTCTTGGTGTTATTATAAAAACAAATGCTCCCATAGAAAAAATTATCATTGAAAACAACGAAGTAAAAGGTGTTATTTCAAATGGAAAAACAATAAATACCAACATTGTTGTTAGTGGAGCCGATTACCATCATACCGAAACGTTATTAGATAAAACATACAGACAATATAGTGAGTCTTACTGGAGTAAAAAGACTTTTGCACCGTCATCACTACTATTTTATGTAGGTTTCGATAAAAAGATTCAAAATGTAAATCATCACACATTATTTTTTGATGTAGATTTTGATGTACATGCAGAAGCCATATACGATACTCCAAAATGGCCCGAAGAACCACTTTTTTACGCAAGTTTTCCTAGTATAACGGATGCTAACAGCGCCCCAGAAGGTAAAGAAGCTGGCATATTTTTAATACCCTTAGCGCCAGGATTAGAAGATACAGAAGCGTTAAGAGAAGCCTATTTTGAAAAAATTATGACACGTTTTGAGGCCTTAACTAGTCAAAATATTAAAAAACATGTTATATTTAAAGAGAGTTTTTGTATCAATGATTTTATAAAAGATTATAATTCTTACAAAGGAAACGCTTACGGAATGGCTAATACAATTACCCAAACCGCATTTTTAAGACCCAAATTAAAAAGTAAAAAAGTTAAAGGTTTATTTTTTACAGGTCAATTAACAGTTCCTGGTCCCGGTGTACCACCATCATTAATTTCAGGAAAGTTAGTAGCAGATTTAGTAACCAAACACCATTCTTTATGAAAGCATTATTTGATACCGTTTCATACAATTGCAGCAAATTAGTAACAAAATCTTATAGCACTTCATTTTCGCTTGCTACTAAAATGCTATACAAATCTATAAGACCCGATATTTACAACATTTACGGATTTGTTAGATTTGCTGATGAGATTGTAGATTCGTTTCATGATTTTAATAAAGAAGAACTACTTAACAAATTTGAAGCCGATTTAGAGCATGCTCTCGAACATAGGGTAAGTTTAAACCCTATTTTAAATGCCTTCCAGTACACATACCATAAGAATAAAATAGAGAAAAGCATGGTCGATGCTTTTATGAAAAGTATGCGACTTGATTTACATAAAACTCAATACCTAACAAACGAAGAGTACAAAGAATACATTTACGGTTCTGCAGATGTTGTAGGACTTATGTGTTTAAAGGTTTTTGTGAATGGTGATAACGAAAAATTTGAAGCTTTAAAAGATACAGCCATGGCACTTGGTTCTGCTTTTCAAAAAGTTAACTTTTTAAGAGATTTAAAAGATGATTACGAAGGTTTAAACAGAACATATTTCCCGAATACCGATTTAAATAACCTTGATGAACAATCGAAACTAGATATTATTCAAGATATTGAAAAAGATTTTGAAAAAGGCTTAACAGGAATTAAAAAATTACCAATTGAGGCTAAATTTGGTGTTTTTATGGCTTACAGATATTATCATCAATTGCTTAAAAAACTTAAAAAAACACCTGCTTTTAATATTAAAAACACCAGAATACGCGTTTCAAATCCTAAAAAAATAGAATTATTAATGCGTAGTTATGTAAAATATCAATTAAAATTAATGTAAATTTATAGTATGCAAACACTATTATGGATAATCATTTTTTTAGCAACGTATTGTATCATGGAATTTATGGCGTGGTTTACGCATAAATACATTATGCATGGCTTTTTATGGAGTTTACACAAAGACCATCACAAGAAAGATCACGATAGTTGGTTCGAAAGAAACGATGCTTTTTTTATATTTTATGCTATTGTTAGCATAGGTTGTTTTTTACTTTGGAAATACGACATATTTTGGGCTGGTTTACCCATTGGCGTTGGTATTTTTGCTTATGGATTATCATACTTTTTGGTACACGATATATTTATTCATCAACGTTTTAAATTATTTAGAAATGCCAATAACTGGTATGCTAAAGGTGTAAGACGTGCTCACAAAATGCACCACAAACATATTGGAAAAGAAGATGGCGAATGCTTTGGTATGTTGTTTGTTCCTTTTAAATACTTCAAGAAATAATTTTCTATTAATTACATGATATCTAACACCCATTTCGATTATATCATTATTGGAAATGGATTAGCAGGGCTTCAGTTGGCATTAAAAATGAGTGCTGATGTTTATTTTAAAGATAAACGCATCGCTTTAATAGATGGTTCTAACAAAAACACAAACGATAAAACCTGGAGTTTTTGGGAAGAAAACTCATCTCAATGGGATGCCATTACAACTAAAAGTTGGAATATTGCCAACATTTACACTTCCAAAAAACATATTTCATTAGCACTTTGCCCCTATAAATATAAATCTATACGTTCTATAGATTTATATAATTATGCGAAATTCGAGCTTCAAAAACATTCTAATTTTTCATTTATAATTGATTTTGTATGTACTACCACAGAAACAGAAGATAAAAAGGTATTAGTAGAAACTTCCTCTAATAAATTCACTGCCTCACATGTTTTTGATAGTAGAATTCCAGAAGATTTTTTTCAAAAAAATAAAAATTACACACACATAATTCAACACTTTAAAGGCTATGTAATTAAAACAGAAGAAGCCTATTTTAATGACGACACCTTCACGATGATGGATTATCGATTGAAAGATGGTGAACAAACCACATTTACCTATGTACTGCCTTTTTCAAAAACAGAAGCTTTAATAGAATTTACCTATTTTACAGAAAATTTAGTTAATGAAGCCGTTTATGATGCATTCATTGAAAAATACATAAAAAACTATCTTAAAATTGACTCGTATTTAATTATGGAAACAGAAATAGGTCAAATTCCTATGACTAATTTCCCATTTGCAAGGTTCAATACAAAAAATATAACGAAAATAGGCACTGGTGGTGGATGGGTAAAGGGGTCTACGGGTTATTCTTTTAAACATACCGAAAAAAAAATATCTAAAATCATCGAAAATATTAAAGCTAACAACATACCAAGCGCTCACTTATTTAAGAAAAGGTATCGTTTTTATGACAAAATATTTTTAAAGGTTTTAAAAGATAACAACCACAAAGGCGAATGGATTTTTGAGCAATTTTACAACAAAAATTCTCCTCAAAATATGTTTAAATTTCTTGATGAAGAATCTACTTTTTTTGATGAATTAAAAATTATGTATTCATTATTCTCTTTGCCTTTTATTAAAGCATTTTTCAAGACCCTTTTCAAATAATAAAGGCATTATTTATTTAAAATAATGCCTTCATCCTAAAAAATACAAACTTTAGATTATCTTGATACGCTACCTGTTGGTAAAGACCCTAAGTTTCTGCCAAAATCATATGTTGTTGGTGCAGTTTCTTGACCAGCAGTTCCAACCAAAGGTTTCATTGCAAATGGTGCTGGTGAATCATCAGGCACAGGTTCTACTGAAATTACGACTGTTCTACCTCTAACATCTAAAGGAAATGTTTCGCCCGCTGGTGCATTCAAGAAGAAATCTTCTCCTGGTACCGGAGGTCCAGATTGTAATGTTTGACTAAAACCATCAAAACTATCCATACTATTAAAAGCATTAAAAGTACCCGTTGTTATTGGTCCTTGACTACCAACTACCCAGCCTTCATACGCCCAACCTTCAGGAAGAGTTGGCAAAACAAAATCAGGTGTTGGAGGATCTACTGGTAAACCAAACCAAACCCCATATTGGTCATTTCCATTATTTGGACCTGTTTCATCGGTTGGTGTTCTTAAAAAGAATGAACCAGATGCATTACTAAAATCTCCAACAATAGATGTATTCAAACTTGCTGTATTACCAGAAAAATCTCCTACTAAAAGTTTCGTATCTGCTGGCGCAGGATCTGGATCGATAGCTGGCTCTATAGAAAGCACAAATGTTGTAGCATTTTCTAATTGATTTGAATTAACTTGAAACGATTGTGGAAACGTTACAGATGAAAAAGTACCTGTTGATACTGGTGAACCATTCACAATAATCCATCCTTCATAAACATAATCACTTCCCAAAGCTTCTAAACCATTTAAGTTTAGTGTTAAACTTGCAGTTTTTGGTTGATTATCGTCATCATTATCACAAGAAACCACTAAAATTCCTAAGGATAACATAGCAAAAAACATTTTTTTAATCATGATATTTATTTTTTTTTGAGTTTATTAAGTCAAAATTACTTTATCATCATTATATAAAATGTTAGCTAGCTAACACACAATCATTTTTTTCGAATTTTAATTTCTTTTCTACTAAATTCTAGCTTATTTTCACATTGTAACTCGTTTAAAAGAATGTTTAGAGTCGGTCTTGAAGTACCAATTAAAGAAGCTATATCTTTTTGTGTATAAGGGTGTTGAATTATCTTGTCGCCAGTTTTTTCGCAGTTATAACCATAATCTAAATATAACTCATCTAAAAACTCAAGAAGACGCGTTTTTGTATCCTTGAATAGTAATAATTGCAAACGCCTTTCTAATTTTTTAAATTTAAACCCTATAATTTTATAAATTTTAAGGCTAAATGTTTGACTTTCTCTCATTAAACTGTGCATAGTATCAACTCCTATTGGGCATATACTTGTTTTATCGTCTAATGATTGTGCAAATTCTTGTCTATTGAAATTTCCAAGTATTGCAGTTTCTCCGAAGAGTTCGCCTTTGGATAAAATAGCTTTTACTACTTCTTCACCACTTTCACTAAAGTAACCAATTTTTACTTTTCCTTTTTCTATTAAATAGACTTTATTGGCTGTATCTTCCTCAAAATAAATATAATCTTTCTTTTTGTAAGCATTAAAGTCATGATTTGACTTGTAAGATTTAAATTTATGAGGACAAAGTATTTTAAATAAGTCTACATCATCAAAAAACCAAATTGACTTCATTTTAAACTAGTTGTTGTTAGTATAAATTATGTCGAAAATTAGTATTTAACTTTCAAAAAAGTGATTAAAAAAGACGTTAAATAGAAATTTTATTTACTAGTTAAAAACTTATTATTTTTTAGTTAAAAACTTAATTAATTACATCTGTATTTAAATCTTTTAATAAGTCGTGCTTTTGTAATAAGTTATACCATTGTATTACCTTTTTTATATCACTGGCATATACACGATCTTCGTCGTAATTTGGTAAAATCTCGAAAAAATACTCTTCTAATTTATCTTTGCTATCTTTTGGCATTACAGATGTTTGTTCACCATTTTCTTTCTTTTTAATATTTTCAAAAACTTGTCTTAATGGCACTTCTTCATCTAAGGTATAGATGGCTATTTCACTTAAAATACTAACGTTTTGTTGCACATTAACCGATATTCTTTTATTGTCACTTAAAGAATCGGCAACAAAACCGCCGCGTGTTTGTGCTACTAATTTGTACAATCCTGGTTTACCAGAAATAGATATTATTTTTTCTAAACTCATAAATTATTTTTTGAAAGTGGCAAATATCAATTGTTTAATAATGCCCTGCAAATTTTATCGTTTCTTTTTTTGATCGGGAAATCGCATTCTATAATCTACACTTATTTTCCCTTTGGATATGTTACCTAATCGTCCCTTTAATAGTCTTTTCTTTAAACTCGAAAGCTTATCTGTAAATAAAACACCTTCAATGTGATCGTATTCATGTTGAATAACTCTAGCTATCAACCCATCAAAAACTTCGGTATGCGCTTCAAAATTTTCATCAACATATTCTATAGTTACAATAGGTTGTCTGTAAACATCTTCTCTAACATCTGGTATGCTTAAACAGCCTTCATTAAATGCCCAATCCTCGCCTTCTTCTTTTATAATTTTAGCATTTATAAAAACGCGTTTAAAACCTTTTAATAATTTTTGTTCTTCATCTGTTAATTCATCATCCTCAGAAAAAGGGGTTGTATCTATTACAAACAATCTAATAGGTAAACCTATTTGAGGTGCTGCTAAACCTACTCCGAAAGCATTATACATGGTATCGAACATATTTGCTAATAAATCATCTAAATTGGGATAATCTTTAGAAATATCGGTTGCTTTCTTTTTTAAAACGGGATCACCGTAGGCTACTATAGGTAAAATCATCTTTATTTATTTTTCGGCACAAAAATACAATTCTAATTCCTTCTTTTGTAATATTCCTAAAATAAAAAAACTCCTTAAAATAAGGAGTTTTTTAGATTGTAAAAATTTACTTTCTTATTTCATTATTACCACTTTACGTGTTACAGAATTTCTGTCGGTTGAAATGTGTAACATGTAAATACCGTTTTGTAAACCAGAAGTGCTAATCTCTTTTTTGTCTTAATTGTTTATAACATCCTTGAAAACAACTTTTCCAGTGATGCTGTATAAACTTAAATTTCCAGATAATGCTTTACCAAATGATAATTTAATGTTTTGGTTAGAAGCTAATGGATTTGGATATACTTTTAATTTATCGTTAGATAAATCAAACGTTTCAATTGGTAAAGTTCCATTAGTGAAAGTACAAGGTGTAGCAAAACCACTTGTTACAGTAAAATCCTGTCCTGTTAAAGCAGGTCCTGTAACACGATCATAAGACGTTAATGTTTCAGTACATTCTACCATTACAAATTCTGTTGTTCCTACAAAAATAGTCGTAGGTCTGCTTGAACAAAATGAAGTACCTGGAGAATAGCCAAAAACCAATTTAGTACCTCCAGCTAAAGTTGAGCCAGATTCGGGACACGCCTGTGCCATAGCGTTTGTAAAATTAAAAATGGCAATAAAAATTAAAATGTAAAATTGTTTCATAAGTAGATGTTTAGATTATACAAAACAAATTTATGAATAGAATTTGAATATTACACTTTTTTCTTACTCTATTTCGTATTTAAATAGCTCTGTAATATTAAAGTTGCACTAATTTCATCAATTAAAGCTTTATTTCTACGCTGATTCTTTTTTAACCCGCTGTCTATCATTGTTTGAAATGCCATTTTTGAGGTAAATCGCTCGTCTACTCTTTTAACAGGAATCTCTGGAAATTCTTTAATTAATCTATCTAAAAAGGGTTTTATTAAAATTTCACTCTCGGAGGCTGTATTATCCATTTGTTTAGGTTCTCCAACAACAAATAATTCAACACGTTCTTTAGCTACATAATCTTTTAAAAAAGCTAATAAATCTTTTGTATTAACTGTTGTTAAGCCTGAAGCAATAATTTGAAGCTCATCGGTTATTGCTATACCGGTGCGCTTCATACCGTAATCTATTGCCAGAATTCGTGCCATATTATTATTTTATTACAAAAGTATATATTAAAATCAAAAAGGCAGTCATTATTTTGACTGCCTTTTTGTTACTGATTTTAGAATTATTATGGTTTTTTTAAATGGATTTAATTTTTATTAAGCTTTTTTAGCTTTGTTTATTTTTGGGAATAACACATTTAAATTATCTACGTTTCTTAATCTATTAAAATAAAGTCTAATATCGCTTGTTCCACGAGCAACAGTTTCTTTAAGTTGTACTGCATCGATTAATTGAATCTCGTTATTAGATTCTTCTGTAGATAAGTTAACTTGAGATTGAACTTTAGTTTCTTTTACATCATTTGAAACATTCTCAACTACATCAAGTTTGTTATTAACTTCAACTTTAGTAATGCTTTGCGCATTTCCTAAAGAGCATGTTAATAATAAAATTAATAATATGTAAAAAGTTGTTTTCATTTGATTTGTTACGTTATCTGTGTCAAATATATAACCACATTAAAGCTCGTACACAAAAAATTAGTTGTAAAACGCTGAATATTCGTTGATTAGTGGAGTCGTGAATTTTTATCGACAAACAGATTAAACGCTATATTTTATCGACAAACAACAAGTAAAATGTATTTAATCGATGGTTTATTTTAGTTCACAGGAAATAATTTTTGAATTTCATAGAAAATTGCAACGATAAACGGTAAAAAAATATGCTTACAAAAAGTCATATAATCAGATTCATTCTGTTTTTTTAATGTTTACCTATTATATTTGTGCAAAATTTTAATTAAAATGACTGAATTAAGACAAACCATTGAGCAAGCTTGGGAAAATAGAGAGCTTTTAAAAGAAGAAAAAACAATCGCTGCCATTAGAAAAGTAGTAGATTTATTAGATAAAGGCGAATTACGTGTTGCAGAACCAACCGAAACTGGCTGGCAGGTAAACGAATGGGTTAAAAAAGGCGTTGTTTTATATTTTCCAATTCAAAAAATGGAAACTATTGAATGTGGTCCATTAGAATTTCATGATAAAATTCCATTAAAAACAGGTTATGCCGAAAAAGGTATTCGTGTGGTGCCTCATGCTGTTGCAAGACATGGTGCTTATATATCGGCAGGTACTATTTTAATGCCAAGTTATGTAAATATTGGAGCTTATGTAGACGAAGGCACCATGGTTGATACTTGGGCTACGGTAGGAAGTTGTGCTCAAATAGGTAAAAATGTACATTTATCTGGTGGTGTTGGTATTGGTGGTGTTTTAGAACCATTACAGGCTTCACCAGTAATTATTGAAGATAACGTTTTTGTTGGTTCTCGTTGTATTGTTGTTGAAGGTGTACATGTAGAAACAGAAGCTGTTCTTGGAGCAAACGTTGTTTTAACTATGAGTACAAAAATAATTGATGTTACAGGAGATACTCCAATTGAAATGAAAGGTCGTGTACCTGCGCGTTCTGTTGTTATTCCAGGAAGTTATACCAAAAAATTTGCTGCGGGCGAATATCAAGTACCATGTGCTTTAATTATTGGTAAGCGTAAAGAAAGTACCGATAAGAAAACATCGCTAAACAATGCACTTCGTGAGAACGATGTGGCTGTTTAAAACATAAAAGTTTTGAGTCGTCCTAAAATAGATTGACAGATTTTGAATAAAATTAAATTAAACCAGAACAGTTAACTGTTCTGGTTTTTTGTTGTGTTTAAAATTAGGTGTTTTCATATTAAGACTCAAATGAGGTCTTTTGTTATTATATGTTTTTATTGATTCTGTTATTAATTGTTTAAGGTCTTTACCATTATTACACTCATAGATTAAGAATTCTTGTTTTAAGATACCATTTATGCGTTCAGCTAGCGAATTTGATAGCAATCATAACCATCAGTCATAGATGGCATTACATTGTTTTTGATTAATGCGTTTTGATAAATAGCAGCACAATATTGCAACCCACGATATGAGTGATGAATTTGTTTTAGATTACTTGTTCTATTTTTGATAGTCATTTTTAAAGGCATTAACCACATTGTCTGCACTCATGTCATTACTAAGTTTATAGCCTACTATTTTTCTACTATAAGCGTCAGTTACAAGCGAGAGATAGTGTGTTTTTTCTCTACTCTTTACATAAGTGATATCACTTACAAAAACTTGTTCTGGTCGTCTAATTACTATATCTTTTAATAGGTTTGGATGTTTTCTAAGCCAATGTTTTAAATTGGTGTTTTAGTAAAGTTCTTCTTTGGTTATATTAATATAGGTAAATAAATAAGGCATCACTCCCTATTTTTATTTGTAATCTATCAAAGTCCTGTTTTAAAAGGTAATAAAGCTTTCTTGTACCTAGTTTTGGCATTTCTCTTCGAATAGCTAAGACTAATGGTTTTATTTGCGATAAAACTTTTGCGCGTGCTTCTTTAAGTTTGATACTTTGATAAACAGCTTACCTACTTATGCCTAACAATCTACAAGAGCTTGAGAGTGCTAACTCATTGTCTTGTCGGATGATTTGGATTTTTGGAATAAAAGCTTTTTTCTAATGAAGCACCAAACTGCTTATCTGATACATCTATTATCGTATTTAAGAGTAGATTTCTTAACTTTTCGTCTTCTAGTTCGCGTTCTAAAAGTTTTATTTTCTGAGCTGGTGTTTCTTTAGATTTTGGCATTCTATGCAAATTGGTATTACTCCAATCCAATGTAACATATTTTCTAAGACATACCAAAACAGTACTTCTGCCTTGTAAACCATAGGCTTACTGAATCTGTTTATAAGTGTAATTGCCTTTTTCTACTTCGGTTACTAAAGCTAATTAAAGCCTAAATTCTAATGACGCTGGGTACGCTTAAATATTTTGTTTTCTTTATTTTTCAAAATAAATCGATTTTGTGTCAACTTATTTCAGGATGGGACAGAGTAAATAAAAAAAACGTTAATTACTAATTAACGCTTTTTTTATTTTTTTGTAACTTTAGAAGTTTAGCATACTTAGTATATGAAAAAAAGGCTTGTATTAAAGCAATTGTTATACCATCTAATCCATTAAAGATACCACGCTTTAAAAAATAACATCTAATAAAAGCTACACTTCCATTTAATATTGGCTTAAAACTATTAATTCTTTTACCTTGACTATACAATTGGTTAGCATGCCAGGTTGAATACTGGTTTTTCTTGGCTATAATCTGTTCAATCGAATCCCATCCATAATGAAGTATATGGACGTTTACCTTTTTCTCTTTAGTTGTAATAATTCTTTGATGAACCTTAGAACTCGAGGGTGTCGCAGTTTTTTTATTAAAAAAACGTACTTTGTGGTCTGGATACCATCCAGAGAAATCAATTAACTCATTGCCTAAGTAATTTTTAACCCGAAATGAAAAAGCATCAAAATCACCTATTAAATATTTGCCTTCAAGAATAAATTTTTCTGCGTCTGTATCCAAAAACTCATCTGCATCAAGATTTAAAATCCAATCATTATTACAAAATTGTAGACCATAAGTTCTTTGTGGGCCATCACCTAAAAAAGCTTGACTAAAAACTTTAGCCCCTTTATTTTTTGCAATATTTACAGTATTGTCTTTACTAAGGGAGTCAATTATAACAACTTCATCACAAACTTTAAACAAAGCATCAATACATTTTCCAATATTCTTTTCTTCATTAAACGTTATTACAAGTCCACTAATATTCATTACTTTATTTTAAAAGATTTAAAGTATTTTTGTATTTCTCAAAATTAACGCTAAAAAAAGTATGATTCCAAAAAAAATTCATTTCTGTTGGTATGGAAGAGGTAAATACAATAATACTATTGAAAAATGTATTGCATCTTGGGAAAAAAAATTACCAGAATACGAAATTAAAAAATGGGATGAAACTAACACCCCTTTTGATAAACTTCCATTTTTAAAATTACTATACAAACAAAAAAAATGGTCCTTTATAACAGATTATATAAGATTATATTCAATTTATTCTGAAGGAGGGATTTACTTAGATACCGATGTAGAAATATTAAAACCATTTGGAAAATTACTTGAAGAATCGGCTTTTTTAGGTTTTCAAACTAACTCAATAAAAAGTAAATACCCTTTAAATTCTGCTGTAATTGGTTCTGTTAAGCAAAATCCATTTATTTTAGATTGTATAAAAGCCACCGAAACAAAGCAGCGTTTAAATTTCAATGCCATGGGTGGCCCACCAATAGTTAGTCAAATAATAAAAAGCTATGGCCTAAAAAATAATAATTTACAACATCTAAATAAAGTACTTTTATTACCATTTAATTACTTTTATCCTTTTTCTTGGGAAGATACATTCACCCCAGAATGTATTACAGAAAATACTATTTGTATACATTGGTGGGAAGATTCGTGGCAAAATAAAAAAAGAGGAATTCCGTATTACTTAGAAAGTACCAAAAGAAAATTAGAAAAAACACCTCTAATAATAGCTAACAGATTAAAGTACACCTTTAATAAAGATGAATTTTATCTTATTGATAAACTCATAAAATAAAAACGATATCAATCGTTTATTATAAATAGAAACCAATCAAAATACATCCAAAAATAATTGAATAATCCTTCTAAAATTTCAGTTCTTTTAATAACTTACAATGAAATTAACCATATTGCAGAGGTTATAAAAAACGTAGATTTTGCTGATGAAATAATTGTAGTTGATTCTTTTAGTACAGATGGTACGCTAGAAAAGCTAGCAAAATTTAAACATGTAAAAACAATTTGTAGAGCGTTTACAAATTTTACAGAACAACGAAATTTTGCTATAAAACAAGCTAATTTTAACTGGATTTTATTCATTGATGCTGATGAACGCATTCCTTTAGAACTTAAAAATGAAATCTTTGAAGTTATAAATTCCAACAAAAACGTGGCTGCATACATGTTTAAACGCCTTTACTTTTTTAAGAAGAAACGTATTAGATTTAGTGGTTTTCAAACAGATACAACTTACCGGTTGTTTAAAAATGGTAAGGTTAAGTATATTGAAAATAAATTAGTTCATGAAATGCCTGAAATTAATGGAGAAAGTGCTATTCTGAAAAACACCATGCTTCATTATTGTTTTGACAGTACTGCACATTACAAATCAAAAATGGAACATTATGCCAAGTTAAAAGCATTAGAACTACATAAAAAAGGAAAGAAAACAAGTGTTTTTCAATTACTTTTTAGACCTTTTTATAAATTTGTAGTAAACTATTTTTTTAGACTTGGTATATTGGATGGAAAAGAAGGATTTCAAATTTGTTATTTAAGTGCCTATGGTGTTTATTTCCGCTACAAAGAGCTAGAAAGACTGAATAACATTTAAAACTTCCAAAACTTTAATTTCTTTTTTAATTGTATTTTTCGATGAAATTGTTCTTGAAAAGCTTGTGTTTCTTTCCACATTAAATTAAAAATTTTATCATAATCTTCTCCAGAACATTTTGCATATTCATCACTCATGACTTGTACCATAGATTTATGAATGGTTAATCTTGCAAAGTTTTTAACTCTTTTCTCAAAATCCATTGTTTCAAAGTGCATCCTATTTAAATCTACCAAATAAAACTCATATACTTCTCCATTTTTTTTAATAAGGGTGTTTCCTGGTGAATGGTCTAAAAATTGAATACCTTTTTCATGTAACGAATATGTAAAACGTGTAAAAGCTCTTAAAATAAATTCATGATTTGGATAATTCAAATCATTTATAAGTTCTCTATAAGTTAAATCACAATCAAGCTGTTCACTTACATAAAAACTATTTTTAAAGAGCAAAAAATTTGAAAACTCAAAATAAGCTAGAGGTTTTGGAGTGCCAACCCCAAACTCTATCAATTTTTTAGCATATTCAAAAGATCGCTGCGCTTTACTTTTTCTAAAAAAATTATAAACTATCTGATTAATCAAATTAGGAATTTTAAATGCCTTAATATTAATTTTTTTAGAATCAACTTCAATAATTTTGATAATATTACGCTCACCTACTCCGCCTTGATAGCTATCAAAATTATTAATTACTTGTGTTAATTTATCTTTGTTCTCGATTTGGTCATTAAAGACTTTGGTTTCTTTCATCCTGAAATCAAAATATATTATGTTTTAACTTGTTATTTGTTTCAATAGAAAGCAACAAATATTATAGATCTTTTTCTTTCGATAAATTAATTAACTAACCACTTATTTAAATCATAATAAAGGTAGGTTAACTCATATAATTTTTTTCCATTTGGAACACATGCCCTTTTCTTGTCACATTCTAATATTTTAATGTGGTTACATTTTTTTAATTCATCATAATCATTAATTGAAAACGAAATTTTATTTTTAAAAGGTAATTTATGAAACTCTATTAAATCCGATTTGGAAATTAATTCCCTATCACATATTTTTAAAAAAAAATTATCAATATTGTTTACTTCCAACATCCTTTTAGTCCTTCTTTCCCATTTCTCTCTAGCTTCATCTTCATTCTTATAATGTTCGAAATGAATTTCAATATCCTTTAATAATCCAATTGGATAAGATTTACCAGTAGATGGGTATTTTGATTCAGATATAAAAGTCAAAGTTTGCCCCATATAATACTCAAAATTTCTAAGCATTTTTAAATAACAAGAACTATAAATAAAAAGACCTACAAAGGGTGTATTATATGGTCTTTTATACCATTGATAGACACTTCCACCCCAACAATTGTTTGATATTATTAGAAATTCTTTATCTTTAAGAATCTCAATATCTTTAGCTCTGAAATGTTCATTAAATTGTTTTCTAAACTTTCTACTTATCAAAACATACAATTTTCTAAACATCTTCATTTTAACTTAAAATTAATTAGATTGTAAAATTACAAAGTTTTATTTTATCATTTAAACTAATACTAAATTTGGCTAAATTTAATTTATGAACCAAGAAATAAATAAAGCATTAGAGGTTTTAAAAAACGGCGGCATTATTTTATATCCTACCGATACGGTTTGGGGTATTGGTTGTGATGCTTCTAATGAAGAAGCGGTAAAAAAAATATATCAACTTAAAAAACGAGTAGATAGCAAAGCTCTAATTTGTTTAGTTGCCGATGACCGAATGCTAAAAAAGTTTGTAAAAACGGTGCCGCAAGTTGCTTTGGAAATTATTGAAATTACCGATACCCCAACTACCATTATTTACGACGATGCCCAGAATTTGGCTTCTAATTTAATTGGTGAAGATGGCACAATTGCCATTAGAATTCCAGACGATGAGTTTTGCTATCAACTTTCAAGAAGACTCAATGGAGCTATTGTTTCTACTTCTGCAAACGTTAGCGGGTTACCAACACCTAATTCATTTAAAGAAATACAAGAAGAGGTTTTAAAAGGTGTAGACTATGTTGTAAATTTGCACCACGAAAAAATCTGCACTAAACAATCATCAATTATTAAATTAAGTAATAATGGTGTTGTGAAGATTATTCGATAAAATAATAAGCCACGAATTCACTAATATTTATTTTTTGAATTATTAATAAAATGATTAATCATTTTTCTAGTGATAGTTTTAAAACATACATGATAAAAGTGTAAATCGATGAATTTGGCCAAAATAAAATATGAATTACAAAGAAGCATTACAACATCCCGTTTTTAAAATTATATCGCAATCGGCAAAAGAATTACAACTTGAAAGCTATGTTATTGGCGGTTTTGTGCGCGATTTTATTCTAAAACGAGGTAACGCAAAAGATATCGATATAGTAGCTATTGGCGATGGTATAAAACTGGCGCAACAAGTTGCAAAAAATTTACCAACAAAAACTAAAGTACAGATATTTAAAACGTATGGCACAGCCATGCTGCGATATGATGATATTGAAATTGAATTTGTTGGTGCACGAAAAGAGTCTTATAACGAAGACAGTCGAAATCCTGCCGTAGAAAACGGGTCGTTAGAAGACGACCAAAATCGTAGAGATTTTACCATTAATGCGTTGGCTTTAAACCTAAACCAAGATGCTTTTGGCGATTTATTAGATCCGTTTAATGGTCTTGCCGATTTAAAAAACAAACGCATCAAAACACCTTTAAACCCCGATATAACTTATAGCGACGATCCTTTAAGGATGATGCGGGCCATTCGTTTTGCTACACAACTAGGTTTTACAATTGAAGAAAATTCACTTCAAGCCATTACCAAAAACAATCACAGAATAAAAATAATTACCAACGAACGCATTGTTGTCGAACTTAATAAAATATTAGAAAGCTCTGTTCCTTCCATTGGATTTCTTCTTTTGGAACAAACTGGTTTATTAAATTATATTTTACCCGAACTGGTAGCTTTAAAAGGTATCGATGAAGTCGAAGGACAGCGCCATAAAGATAATTTTTATCACACCTTAGAGGTGGTAGATAACATTTCTAAAAACACAAATAATTTATGGTTAAGATGGGCTGCGCTTTTACATGATATAGGTAAAGCTCCAACCAAAAAGTTTAATAAAAAAGTTGGTTGGACGTTTCACGGGCATGAATTTGAAGGCTCTAAAATGGTGTTTCACTTATTTAAAAGATTAAAAATGCCTTTGAATGATAAAATGAAATTCGTTCAAAAAATGGTGTTTATGAGCTCGCGTCCCATTGTTTTAGCGCAAGACATTGTAACCGATTCGGCTGTTAGAAGATTGGTTTTTGATGCCGGTGAATATGTTGAGGATTTAATGACTCTTTGTGAGGCCGACATCACCACAAAAAACCCGAAAAAGTTTCAAAAATACCATAACAACTTTCAAATTGTTAGACAAAAAATTGTTGAAGTTGAAGAACGAGATCACGTGCGTAATTTCCAGCCACCTATCTCGGGCGAAGAAATTATGTCTACTTTCAATTTACAGCCATCAAAAGAAATTGGTATTATAAAAGAAAGCATAAAAGAAGCGATTCTTGAAGGCGATATTCCAAACGATTACGAAGCCGCCTTTGAGCTTATGCTAAAAGAAGGTAAACGCTTAGGACTCACTGTAAATCCTTAATTGAAATGAAAAAACATATTCATACCATTGCTAAAATTGCTTTAATAACAACTTACTTAGTGATTTTTGCTGGTGCTTTTGTTAGAATGACTGGTAGTGGTATGGGTTGCCCCGATTGGCCAAAATGTTTTGGCTATTACATCCCACCTACCGAGCGAACACAGTTAGAATGGCAACAAAACCATACGTATAACAAAGGACAGGTTATTATTTTAAATGAAACCTTACAAGTTGCTAAAACCTCGTTTACAACCTCCAGCGTTTTTAATAAATCGAATTGGGAACCTTACACAAAACACGATTATGCTATTTTTAATCCTTTGCATACTTGGGTAGAATATATTAATCGTTTGTTGGGCGTTTTGGCCGGTTTTGCAACATTAATTCTAGCTGTAGCCGCTTTTTCGTATTGGAAAAACAATAAAGCAATTCCGTTACTTTCGGTTTTTATTGTTTTGGGTATGGGATTTCAAGCTTGGTTGGGCAAAACAGTAGTCGATTCTAATTTAGCGCCCTTAAAAATAACCATTCACATGGTTATGGCTTTGCTTATTGTGGCTTGTATTCTGTATATCGTTTTTAAAACAAAGCCTAACAAAACCGAGTTTAAAACAAATACTAAATTTAAAAACGTATTAATAATAGCATCCATTTTAACTTTAATTCAAATTGTTTTAGGTACTCAAGTACGTCAATTTGTAGATGAACAAACTAAAATTTTTGGTGATGAAAATGCTATTTTGTGGTTAAATAACCCAACCATTACGTTTTATATTCACCGTTCGTTTTCAATAATTGTACTTTTGGTAAACGGTTATTTATTGTATTTGGTTAAAAAATCGCATTTAAACTACACTAAAATAAACTGGGTTATGGCTATTTTAATTGTAGAGGTTATCTCAGGCATTGCGATGGCATACTTACATTTTCCGTTTGGCAGCCAAACCTTGCACCTTGTTTTAGCATGCATACTATTTGGTTTACAATATTACTTAATTTTAGAAGCCTTCAATACCAAAAACAAATTACAAACTTTGTAACTTTGTGCTTTTATTAAACAAATTATGATTTACAGATTTAGAGTTATCCTTGATAACGATGTTGAAGATGATGTGTTTCGCGATTTAGAAATTCGTGAAACCGATACCCTTGAAGATTTACATAATATCATCACCCAATCGTTTGGTTTTGATGGCACCGAAATGGCATCGTTTTATTTAAGCGATAGCCAATGGAATCAAGGTGAAGAAATATCTTTATTTGATTTAAGCGAGGATGCATCGGCGCGTTTAATGGAAGAAACAAGCATTAATGATGTTGTTCATGAAATGCAACCGCGTTTAATTTATGTTTACGACTTTTTAAGTATGTGGACCTTCTTTGTTGAATTAGCTGAAATTGTTGAAGAATCTGGCGATGTAGACTACCCTAACCTCATGTTTGTACATGGGCAAATACCAGATGTCCCTCCCGAAAAAGTTTTTGAAGCCGACGACGATTTTGATGATTTCGATGCGTTTGAAGATGGTCTAGATCTTGATGATTACGACAGTTTAGATTTCGACGAAAACTGGAATTAAAATCCAATTTATCGCATTTTTAAGGGATTTATATTTTCGTAATTGTGAGTTAAAAAAACAAGCGATTGCTTTAATATATCTCCCATAGATTTACATTTTAAAAACACCTCATCTGAAGTATATTGATAAATAGTTCCTTTTAATAAATCAATATTTTCGGGTTTAGATATGACATCTTCCATCATACAATCTAAAAGTTTGTCTATTCTACCGTGAAAACTTTTTAATCGTTTTACAAGAATAGAACGCTCCTCAATTTTATATTGATCGATGGATAGTTTTTGAAAAGTTTCAGAAACCAATTCTACCATTTTTAAATTCTCTTTAAAAAACTGTGGTCTATAAATATTTAACTTGCCTTCGTAAGATTGTTGATCGAAATCAATCGCTCGAATTTTATAAACCACATGATCAAAATCGTGTGTTGGTACAATAACGTAATTATACGAACGCATATCGCCCAAAAGTCTAATCATGCAGCGTTCGTTAAATTTCACAAACTCTTTTGCGATTTGAGATTTTTCGGTTTTATCGCATTTTGGAAGAAAGTTTTTTATAAACTCATCACCCGGAATACCTGCTATGTGTTCTTCTATTAAGGTATCTTCATATACCAGAAAATTCAAATTATAGGGCGATAACATATGTTCTAATTCCAACCCGTAAACTCTGGAAGCATCGGCACGTTTAATATAAAAATAGGTGTAATTATCGTTTAAAATGTTTCTAACCTTAATTCGAAAGGGCTTAGAATTTCCAAAGGTGCAATAATCAATAGCATCGACACTTAAAAAAGGTATGGTGTTTTCATTACCATCGGAGTGTAAAATGGTGTAAACCTTTTTTAAAGACAAATCAATTTCAGCACGATCGAATTCGTTATAATAAACACGAATCCACAAAGTATCGTTATCATCTTTATCATAAACAACTATCGACCCTTGAAACCGCAGCAAATCATCGTAAAAAATAGGCAATTTAATATTTCTATTATATCGTGTTAAATAGCCATTTAATTTAGATGAAATGGGGTATGAAGGTTTTTTTTTTGAAATAATTAAGTCGTTCATAAGTAAAGTGTGTTACTCAAAAATAAGGTTTTTAGAAATAAATTAGTAGTAATGCTACTAATTAACAGACCTTAAAATACATATATTTTTTATAAGCTGTAACAATCTGAGGCCTTCTTCGTCATATATTTATAAAAAACCAAAAAACCGCATCATTTGGAACCGATACTAACCATAAGCAATCTTACTAAAAAGTTTGGATATTTAACAGCAGTAAAAGATTTATCATTCACAATTAATAAAGGCAATGTTTACGGAATTTTAGGTCCTAATGGCAGCGGAAAATCGACCACTTTAGGTATTGTTTTAAATGTGGTTAATAAAACCAGTGGCGATTTTAAATGGTTCGATGGCCATACCTCAACACACGATGCTTTGAAAAAAGTTGGTGCCATTATAGAGCGTCCAAATTTCTATCCCTACATGACGGCCGAACAAAACTTAAAATTAGTTTGCAATATTAAAGGGGTGCCTTTTAATAAAATTGAAGAAAAACTTGAAATAGTCGGACTTTTAGAACGTAAAACTAGTAAGTTTAGCACCTATTCGTTAGGTATGAAACAACGTTTAGCCATTGCCTCTGCCCTTTTAAACGATCCTGAAATATTAATTTTAGACGAGCCCACAAATGGTTTAGATCCGCAAGGAATTCATCAAATTCGTGAAATTATAAAACAAATTGCATCCCAAGGCACGACCATTTTATTGGCTTCACATTTATTAGATGAAGTTGAAAAAGTATGTTCGCATGTAGTGGTTCTTCGTAAAGGTGAAAAATTATATTCTGGTAGAGTTGACGAAATGATTTCTAGTCATGGTTTTTTCGAACTCAAATCCAATCAGCAAGAGCAACTTATTCAATTTTTAGAAAACCATCCCAATATTTCTAATATTAAGATTAACAACCAGTTAGTTACGGCTTTTTTAAACACCCCTGTAAGCTCAGAAGATTTTAATAGAGAATTGTTTAAAAACAACATTATTCTAACACATTTAGTGCAACGTAAAGAGAGTTTAGAAGAACAATTTTTACAATTAACAGACAAAAACTAACCCCACCAAAACCTAGATAATGTTACGATTACTAAACCTAGAATTACAAAAATTATTACTTAACAGAACAAGTAAGGTTCTTATTTTTATATCATTTATATTACCTTTTTTTATCATTCTATTATCGTCTTTAAAGATTAACGTTTTTGGCTTTTTTACTTTAGAATTGGGTGAATTAGGTATATTTAACTTCCCGATTATATGGCATTTAACAACGTTTTTTGCCTCCCAATTTAAATTTTTCTTTGCCATAGTTGTGGTTAGTATGATTGGTAACGAGTATAGCAACAAAACCATAAAACAAAACTTAATTGATGGTTTAAGCAAAAAGGAATTTATTCTTTCTAAATTTTATGCTATTGTTTTCTTTTCGTTAATATCAACCGTTTTAATTGGACTCCTATCTATTTGTATTGGCTTGTACTATTCTAGTTATAATGAGTTTAATATTATAATTAGGGAAACAAATTTTTTACTGGCCTATTTAGTAAAATTAATAGGATTTTTTAGTTTGTGTTTATTATTTGGTATGCTAGCAAAACGATCGGCTTTTGCGCTGGCTTTTATTTTTGTGCTTTATATTTTAGAGTGGATTTTTTTCGGATTATTAACATGGAAAATTAACATGGAAACGGCTGAGAAAATTCAGAATTTCTTTCCTTTAAAATCTATGTACAAACTCATCGACCAACCCTTTCAACGTATTGCTATGACTAAATTTCCAGACAAAAACGACTTAATTTACGATTATGCTGTGCATTGGCATGAAATTTTGATTGTTTTAGTTTGGACGACTATTTTCATCTTTTTATCATACAAGTTGTTAAAAAAGCGTGATTTATAATATCTTTTAATAGCTTTGCTATTAATGATAAGAAAAGCCACATTATTACTGTTTTTTGCTTGTTTTAGCATGCTTTGTTTTTCCCAAAACGAAGCCTCTAATTGGTTTTTTGGAGAAAATGCAGGTATAAAATTCAATCTTATTAACGGTACTATATCTAATTCTACTGCTGGAAGAATTAATACCATAGAGGGTTGTGCTTCAATTTCCGATGGTAATGGCAACCTTTTATTTTATACAGACGGAACAACTGTTTACAACAGTGCACACAACGTAATGCAAAATGGTAATTTTTTGTTGGGTGATGCCTCGAGTACGCAATCTGCAATTGTAGTTCCTAAACCTGGAGATGCTAATATCTATTATGTTTTTACTGTGGGATCGAATAGAAATCCTACAGGTTTAAATTATTCTACCATCGATATATCGCAAAATGGTGGTCTTGGTGCTGTTATAAGTAAAAACAATAATCTGTTATCTAATAGTTCCGAAAAAGTAACAGCTGTACTAAAGGACTGTATAACAAAATCTATTTGGGTGGTAACATTTGCTTCTTTAGATGGTTTCTCAAATGATTTTAATACGTTTCATGCTTTTGAAGTTAGTGATACTGGAGTGAGCAACACATCAGTTAAATCTAGTTTTGGTGCTATAATTCGAGAGGCGCGTGGTTATTTAAAATTATCTCCAGACGGCACTAAAGTTGCTTGCGCAAATGCCAGAGAAGGCTTATATATTTATGATTTTGATAGCAGTACTGGAAAAGTAAGTAACCAGAAGAGACTTTCTATAAACTCCAATAGAGGTGGCATTCATCCATACGGTGTCGAATTTTCACCAAACAGTGAGTTACTTTATATTCATGCTTCCAATGATTTTTTCGATAACCAGAACACCAATCTTCAAAATAATCCAGATCAGCATTTCTCTACTTTAGTACAATTCAATTTAAAAGCTACCGATGTTCAATCCTCTCAAATAATTATTGATGATAGGCAATTATATAGAGGTGGCTTACAGTTAGGCCCAGACGGAAAAATTTACAGAACTTTAAGCATCACCTATAACCAAGGCTCACCCTATCTTGGAGTTATTGAAAATCCAGATGCCTTAGGATTAAGCTGTAATTATAGACACAACGCTGTTAATTTATCGCCAAATAATTCTACGCAAGGCCTTCCTCCTTTTATTGCTTCATTTTTTAATACGCAAATTGATATTATAAAAAACGGAAAAAGTAATAGCAGTCTTGCTTTATGTGAAGGCGATATATACAATTTAACATCGATAAATTTACCCGGTGCAACCTACTCTTGGACAAAAGATAATGTGCCTTTACCAGATACCACATACGATCTTAAAATAAATGAAAGAGGTCATTATCAAGTATATATAAATCCCAATAACGGCGATTGCGCCATTGAAGGTCAGGCTTTTGTAGAATTTACCCCGAACCCTACAGCTAACAATCACAGCTTGTTTCAATGCGATGAAGACGGTATAAAAGATGGTTTAACTATTTTCAATCTTCATGAAGCAGATGAAACTATTACAGGAAATGAAAGAAATATAAAAGTTTCTTATTATAAAGACTCCAACAGAACGATTCGAGTGAATGAAAATGCGTATCAAAATTCTGCTAGCAAAGAAACTTTATATGTAACCGTTGAAAATATATTAACCGGTTGTACCAGTTTTGCTGAATTAACCATAGAAGTAAGCGTTACCGATGCTAACGATGTAATATTAAATCCAGTTTGTGATGATGATGGTATAGAAGATGGTTTTCATGTATTTAACTTAAAAGATTCTGAAAGCGCTATGCTTTTAGGGCTCCCTTCTGGTTTAGTAGTAACGTATTACGAAACCGAAAATGAAGCCCTTTTAGAACAGAATCCCCTTAATAATATTTACACAAACACAACACCCTATTCACAAACAATTTATGCTCGAGTAGAAAACAATAATAATTGTTATGGTATAAGTCGTATCCAACTAAGGGTAAATAACTTACCTGATATAGAAACCGAAGCTGTAGCATATTATTGTATTAACAAGTTTCCAGAAACTATAAATTTAGATGCTGGTGTTATAAATGATTCGCCTTCAAATTACAACTATACTTGGTCCACAGGAGAAACCACTTATAACATTGCCGTTAATAATCCTGGTATATACAACGTTACCGTTACAAACGCTAATGGCTGTAGTAAAAACCGAAGCATCACTCTTGAAGCTTCAAACATTGCTACATTTGAATCGATAGATATCGTAGATGCTACCAAAAACAATACGGTTACAGTGCTACTCTCAGGCAACGGAGATTATGAATATGCCCTATTTGATAGCAATAATACCTTGTACCAACCTTACCAAAAAGAAAATATTTTTGAAAATGTTGGCCCCGGTTTTTACACAATTTCTGTAAAAGATATAAAAAACAATTGTGGTACTAGTGAAGAAAAAATTTCTGTAATAGGATTCCCTAAATACTTTACACCAAACGGCGATGGTTATAACGATACATGGCAAGTTTATGGGGTTTCTTCCATGTTTCAACCCAATACTAAAATATTAATTTACGATCGTTATGGTAAGTTAGTTAAAGAAATCAACCCTATTGGCGAGGGTTGGAATGGTACTTCGCGTGGACAAAAACTACCTGCAGACGATTATTGGTTTGTTGTTAAGCTTCAAGATGGTAGGATTTACAAAAATCACTTTAGTTTAAAAAACTAGTTGCGTTTTTTTACGAGAACCCTTTAATCCGATTTTATTTGCATTTCATCTAAAAAAAAACTAATTTCCCCACGATTAAAAACATAGAAATTAAGTTTTTATCCCAAAATTAATCGTGAAAAGCAACCTACAATCTTTCGTAATTTTAACTATATTTTTATGTAGTTGCAACTCTATTTTCTCTCAAAAAATAACCGTAGATTCTAGTTTAGGCTTACAAGAACTTATAGAAAATCATCTTATAGATGGCTGTGTTGAAGTTTCTAACATTACTTCCTCGGTAAACGGGAGTGTCGATGGACTTTCCAGTTTTGCTTATTTTAATAGAGGAACATCAAATTTTCCTTTTGAAACTGGTATTATGCTTTCTACAGGAAATGCAACCTCTGGAGGTAATATTGCAAACTCTAACGAATTAAGCGAAGGTAGTTCTAATTGGGGCACAGACCCAGATTTGAATGCTGTTTTAGGAATATCCAATACTTTAAATGCCACCTCTATCGAATTCGATTTTATTTCAATTTCAAATCAAATTCAGTTTAATTATATTTTAGCTTCAGAAGAATATACAGGAACCAACCCCTGTCAATACTCCGATGGTTTCGCCTTTTTAATAAAGGAAGAAGCCAGTACCGGTCCTTACGAAAATATTGCTTTAATTCCAGGTACAAACACGCCTGTTAATACTCAAAATATAAGAAATGAAATTGTTGCAGGCACATGCCCAGCAGTTAACGAACAATATTTTGATGGTTATAATATAGGAGATACCAATTACAACGGAAGAACAACGGTTTTAACAGCAACAAAAACCATTGTGCCTTATGTAAGGTATCATATTAAGTTAATTATTGCAGACCAAAGTGACGAAACTTTCGATTCGGCAGTATTTATACAAGGAAATAGTTTTAAAATTTTAGATTTAGGTGAAGACATCGCAACATGTTCTAATGTTGTACCCCTAAATGCCGATATTCAAAATTCGCAAGCAAGTTATGCCTGGTTTAAGGACGATGTTTTAATTAACGGAGAAACTAATGCTACTTTAAATGTTACAGAAACTGGATTATACCGTGTCGAAGTAACCGTGCCATTAAGCAGCTCAACATGTACAGAAATAGACGAAATAAATATTGTTTTAGATACCGAAGAAACCATCAACCCTATTTCGCCTTTTTTAATTTGTGATGATGTTAGTGGAGATGAAATAGAAGCTTTCGACCTAGCTTTGAAAGACCAAGAAATTATAAATAACATACCTGCTTCGTTTTTAAATTATACTTTTTCTTATCATTTATCTGAAGCTTTAGCAAGAAGTGGCACCGATCCTGGTGTTTCTGGTGTTATAAATAATACAAGCAACCCACAACCAATTTTTGTTAGAATTGAAAATACCGACACAGGATGCTTAGGTTTTACTTCTTTCGATTTAACAGTAAACCCATTACCAGTTATTACCCAACCAACTACTTTAGAAATTTGTGACAGCGATGGTAACCCTAACGGACAAACCAACATCGACTTAACTCAAAAAAATGTTGAGATAACCCAATCACAAAGCAACTTGTTGGTTTCTTATCATTATTCAGCATTAGATGCAGAATCTGGTATGAATCCCATTACTATGCCTTATCAAAACACCAATCCAACAGAAACGCTTTATGTTAGGATATGGGATTCTCAAACAGGATGTGTTTCAACAACAACACTAGATATTAATATCACTAACAGTCCGCTTGTAAACTTCACAACTCAATATATCGATGCCTGTGATAGCGACAAAAACGGAGAGGCTTTTTTCGATTTAACCTCGGTACTTAGTGACATTATTGGAAGCACCACCAATGTTACGCCAACATTTCATGAAACACGATCAGATGCAGAAAATGGTTCCAACCCGATAGTTAACACGACTAATTATCAATTTACCAATGGAAACCCCGAACCTGGCTCTACAACTGTTTATGCTCGAATAGAAGATAATTCTACAGGTTGTGCCTCGGTGGTTGCTGTAGAACTTCACACCAATTTACTGGTTACTGGAACCAACAATATTGAAGCTGCTTACTGTGAAGAAGAAAACAACAACGGGTTTATGGATATAATTCTTAGTGAAGTAGAACTTTTTATCGCTAATGGTATACCAGATGTTGTTGTTACATTTTATGACAGTCAAAACGATTTAGATAATAACAATAACCCAATAGACAAATCACAACCTTATCAATTAGATGTCACTACACCTAAAACACTTTATATTTTAATAGAAAGAAATGGATGTGCTGAGCCTTTTGAGTACATTTTAAGGGTGAATCCAATAATAACATTTAAACCCATTAATCCTTTACCCTATTGCGATACCGACCAAGATGGTATCGTGGATGTTGATTTACAATCATTCGATAACGAAATTACCAACGGAAATTCTAGTTTTAATGTCACCTACTATCAAACCGAAAATGATGCCAGAACAAATGGCCCAATGCTTCCGCCTTTATACAGTGTAAACCAAAATGCTACCGTATGGGCATTAATAGCAAATCCAGCAAATGGTTGTAGGTCGGTAAATAGTTTCGATATAGAAATAAAAACACCACCAGTTGCAACGGCACCTGCCACTATTGTAGCATGTAATAATACCGGTGTTTTAAATATAAGGTTGGAAGATGTAATTGATGAAATTGTAACGAACAGAACAGGTTTAACAATCGATTTTTATAGCTCGTTTGCAGATGCAGATGCGGCAATAAATCCATTAAATAAAAACACGTTTGATGCCGTTACGGAAACATTGTATGTTCGAGTTGATGATGGCGAATGTCCAAACATTTTGCCTTTCGATATTATTGTAAACACCATACCTGTAATACCTAACATTAGTTCATTTCAGCTTTGTGAAAACGACAACAACCAAAAAGAAGATTTTATTTTCGCAGATAAAGATGCCGACATTATAAATGGCCAAGCAGGAAAAACTGTTTATTATTTTGAAAATGAAATGGATGCTCTTAACGGCAACACCACTAATGCCATCGACAAAAATAATCCTTACACCAACATTTCCAGCCCTCAAACAATATATGTTAGAGTTGAAAATGTAACGGATGCCAATTGTTTTAGCACCAGTTCATTTACCATACAAGTGGCATCAAACCCTATATATGCGCCGTTAACATCGTATTTAGTTTGTGATGATGCAAGCAACGACGAAAAATATGTTTTCGATTTAAACGAAAAAATAACGCAACTAAAAAGCGGTAGCCCAGATCCCGATAATTTAAATGTGAGTTTCCATATTTCAGATATTGATGCGCTTTCTGGTAACGCGCCACTTAGCCTAAATTATACCAATGCCACAAATCCTCAAACTATCTACGCTCGAATGGTGAATGCAAACTCGCAATGTTTTGTTGTAGAATCGTTAGATATTAATATTATTGAGGCTCCAAAAGTAACCCAAGCAAATATATTTAGAGTATGTGATGTTAATAATGACGGACAAGTAATCTTTAATTTAGATGATGCAGACTACGACATTTTAGATCGAGATAAAACCAATTTAGTTGTTCATTATTTCGAAAATCTTAGTGACATCGATGATGCCAATCCACTAAATAATAGTGCAGCAATTGTAAATCCGAATAATTATACCAATACCAGCAACCCTCAAACGGTATATATTAAAGTGACCAATACCCTATCAAGATGTTACAGCGTAGTTCCTTTAGACCTTATTGTAGATTTACCACCTGTTCTTAATAATATAGGAACCCTACAAATTTGCGATAATGTTACAAACACCTACGATTTATCGCAAATAGACAATTTAATAGTGAATAATCCTGGCGATAAAATTATTAGTTATCATAACAACCAAAATGATGCGAATAATAGTATCTCTCCTGTAGGTCCTATATTTAATTACACATCGAGCTATCACATTATTTTTATAAGAGTTGAAAATATTTCAAATGGTTGTAGTCAGGTGGGCTCATTTAATTTGCAAATAAACCAGAACCCTGTTGCAAACACGCCGCCAGACTTAACATATTGCGATGATAATTTTGATGGCTTTTATGAATTTAATTTAGATGAAAATAAATCTGCAATACTGGGATCTCAAAATGCTACAAATCTATCGGTTTACTATTATAACAATGATATTTTAAATGCTGAAGAAGACAGAAACCGTTTGCCCGTTTTACATACAGCAACCAATGGAGAAATTATTTATGCAAGGGTTGAAAACACCTTAACAGGGTGTTACGATATAACGCAATTTACCACATATATTAATCCTTTACCAATAGTTAATATTAATGATATTATTCCGCTTTGTTTAGACAATCTACCCTTATTAGTAAGCGCTGATACTGGAAACCCAGGCGATACTTATCTCTGGGACACAGGTGCTACAACCCCCGATGTTTTATTCGATATTCAAGACATAGGAATGCACTTTGTAACCGTAACAACGCCCAATAATTGCTCGGTTACAAAAAATTTCAGCCTTATAGAATCTGAAGAAGCCACTATAAATTTCACTACAAAAGTAGATTTTGCAGATCCAAATAGTATTACTGTAGATGTTAGCGGTATTGGTAATTATGTGTATATTCTAGATAATGGAGAACCACAAACCTCGAACGTTTTTAATAATGTAACTTTAGGGCGACACCTGGTAACCATAAGAGATTTAAATGGTTGTCAAGATGTTAGCAAAGAAGTAGTTGTAATCGATGTTCCTAAATTTTTCACCCCAAACAGCGATGGGTATTTTGACAACTGGCATATTATAGGCATTGAGGAAATTCCTGGTACTTTAGTTTATATTTTTGACAGATATGGCAAACTACTTAAAACTTTACCAGATAATTCGATTGGTTGGAATGGCACTTTTAACGGTCAAAATATGCCTGCAGATGATTATTGGTTTGTAGCTAAAGTAATTCAAGATGGTAACGCTTTTGAAATAAAAGGGCATTTTGCATTAAAACGTTAATCAAAATGATAATAAACAAACTATTTTAGCCATTAAATATAACTTTTATTTAATTAAAATATTTAAATTTAATAATTTCAATATATTTAAATATTTTAATTAATCGCTAGTCAATTCATTAATGCTTAAACATACTAACTCAAAAAAAATACTAATATTTTTAGTTTTTTTTACAACTCTTTTAGGATATTCTCAGCTAAGTAAAACACACTTTATTCCACCATTAACAAATGCGGATTCTGGTAGTGCAAATCCACAAGATCAATACATCTATATTTCAACTCCAAGCATAACCAATATAAAATATACTATAAAGCCTGTAGGGCAACCTTTATCCAATAATATTACCGGTATTGTATCTAATGCTAATCCAAAAGAAATCTTTTTAGGCTCTGGAAATGGGCAATTATTCATTCCTTCTGCTCAAACAAGCGTTGTTAAAAATGATAGAGGTTATATTATAGAAGCAGACGGCGCTATTTATGTTTCTGTTAGAATGAATGCAGGCTCACAAGCAGGAGCTCTGGTAAGCAAAGGTTCTGCTGCATTAGGCACTATTTTTAGAGTTGGAACCTACACGAACGAAAATCCGCAAAGTAATTATTTAAACTTCGTTTCGGTAATGGCTACCGAAGATAATACACAAGTAACTTTTAGTGATTTAGCTAGCGGTCTCATTATAAAAAACTATTCTGGAACAACACCAATTTCGGCTACATTAAATAAAGGAGAGAGTTATACTATTGCAGTGAATAGCCTTGATGCCATAGCAAACAGAGATGGCTTAATTGGTACTTTAGTAGCATCTTCAAAACCTATAGTAGTTAACTGTGGGTCGGCAAATGGTAGTTTTGGAAATGGTGGTGGCAGAGACTACGGTATAGACCAAATTGTAGGACTCTCTAAAGTAGGGTCGGAATATATTTTTGTTAAAGGCGATGGACAAAATAGTTGGGAAAATGTTTTAATTGTAGCCCATTCTAATAACACATCTATAAGTATTAATGGTAACCAAATAACAAACATAAATGCAGGAGAGCATTATGTAATAGAAGGGAGTTTTTACAGTTCTAACGGCAACATGTACGTGCAGACAAGCCAGCCTGTTTTTGCATATCAAGGTGTGGGTGCTACTACTAGTGAAGCCAATCAAGGTATGTTTTTTGTCCCACCTTTAAGTTGCGAGGCTCGAGGCAATGTAGATAATATTCCATTTATTCAATCTATAGGAAGCACCGTTTATTCTGGAGGTGTAACTATTGTAACCAAAGCTGGTGCAACAGTGACTATTAATAATTTACCAATAGCTAATTTTTCAACCATTGGACCACAAACCGTTACAGGAAACACCAATTATATAACTTATAAAGTTACAGGACTTACCGGTAATATTTCGGTGCAAAGTACAGACGAGTTATATTGTGGCTATTTTAATTTTAATGGTGCTGCAACTTCAGGAAGTTTCTATTCTGGATTTCCAATAGCTCCCGAAATTAATTTCGATGCGCAGTTTATTTCTTTAGGAAATTGCATACCAAACATTACACTTTCTGCCGCAAATACTGGAAGTTTCGATAGTTTCCAGTGGTGGGGCGATTATGGCTTAGGCAATGGTTTCGAAAATTTAAATATTACAACACCCGATTTTAAACCAACTGTTCCAGGTAAATATAAACTAATCGGTATTGTTGCCTGTTCGGGTTTAACACTGGAATCTATTGAAATACCCGTTAGTTTTTGTCCAGATGATATTGATAATGATGGTATTATAGACAATTTAGATATAGACAACGATAACGACGGCATGCCAAATTGTTTCGAGTCGCGGGGCGATGTAAATATCAATTTAACTAACATATTAACCCCTCAATTAATTTTTCAAGATAACACCGTTAATAATTCTATAGCGTCTGCTTCGTATTCGCAAAGCAGTTCAGATGGTGTAACACACAGTTTCTCGGGAAATGCCAGTGGAAACTTTACAAGTATCATAAATCCTTCAATCGACGGGAAAAACGAATACATTTTAAATTTTAATGAAGCCATAAATTTTCAATTTTCAGAAGATACAAGTCAAAGTAATAGCATTACAGACGATGCATATTTTATAGTTAAAATTCTTCCTGTAAATAAAAACATAACCCTTTTAGACCCTGATGATCGATTATTAATTGACTCTAATTTTGATGGGGTTTTCGAAACAGGAATAACTTCAATTTCTGGTTCTGAAATTCATTTTAAGTACAATCCCGCATCTCAAGGGACAACACCGTTTAATTTTTATGCCAATCAAGTTTCTAGTGTCACCTTTAATCACATAGCATCAAATAGTAACATAGTCTCTACGTTGCATGGCACCTTAGCGCTAAATTGTTTTAAAGTAGATAGTGATAACGATGGTATTGAAGATAGTTTAGATTACGACAGCGATAACGATGGCATTCCAGATATACTGGAAAACACCGGTAAAACCCTGACATTAAGTGGTGTTGATTTAGATAATAATGGCTTAGATGATCAATTCGATTTAAATATTCCTCCTTTCGATAGCGATAACGATGGTGTTTACGATTATTTAGACTTAGATAGTGATAACGATGGTATTTATGATATTTTAGAAAGTGGCAGCGGTTTCCCGGATTCAAATTTCGATGGGATTATAGACAATGTTATAAGCAATATTGGTGCTAATGGCTGGTATGATTTAGCCGAAACGTTTCCCGATAGTAACATTATTGGTGTTACTGTTTTAAATACCGATGCAGATATTTATTTAAACTACTACGATATAGATAGCGATGGCGATGACTGTGACGATGTTATTGAAGCTGGTTTTTCCGATGGAAATAATGATGGTTTCTTAGGTGATTCAACAGTAATAGTTAACACATTTGGAGTTGTCACTAATGCTTCAGATGGTTATACAACACCTAATAGTAATTATTTAAAGGCTTCACCCCTTACCATAGCCTCACAAATGACAGCCACCATAGTGTGTGAGGGAGACAACATAAGCATGCCTTTATCTTCTCCCGATGCAGAAACCATTCAATGGGAAGTATCAGAAGATAATGGAACCACTTGGAGCGTATTAACAAACAATGCTATTTATAGTGGTGTTAACACCTTCGAACTCATTTTTACCAATACGCCCTTATCTTTTAATGGAAACAAATACAGAGCCTTTATTAATAGAGCCGATAATGCCTGCGGATTATATTCTCAAATAGTAAATGTAAATATACTACCCAAGCCCATTGTTACACCTTTTGTAGTTTTAGTTCAATGTGATGACGAAGACCCGACAACTTTAGGCTTTAGCGCTTTTAATTTAACCGAAGCTAACCAAAAAATTTCTAACAATATAGCAAACGAAACCATTAGCTATTACCTAACGGAAACATCTGCAAAATTGGGTGATGAAACCAGCCCAGAATTCATTACAAACCCTACAACATTTACAAACAGAACCATAAATTCGGATGTTGTTTGGGCTCGTGTTTTGGGGCAAAATGGCTGTGCCGGAGTTTCTGAAATTCAGTTGAATGTATCTACAACAACCATACCCTCTAATTTCCTGGCAACCTTCAATCAATGTGATGATTTTTTAGATATCAATGGAAATAACAATGCCAATAATAATGATAAAGATGGCATTGCAACATTCGATTTTAGTAGTGTTAATGCACAAATTTTAAGTTTTATTCCATCTGGACAAAACCCTTTACCACCTCGTTATTACAGAAATGAAACCGATGCTTTAGCAGAAATGAATGAAATTTTAGATATTTCAAATTATAGAAATATTGGTTATCCTAACACGCAGTACATTTATGTAAGAATAGATAGTAGCCTTTCAAACGATTGTTTAGGTTTGGGTGCCTATATTTTGCTAACTGTAGAACCTTTACCCGTATTAAACTCCATAAGTATTAGCAGACAATGCGACGATGATACAGATGGCTTGTACCCTTTTGATACTTCAACTATAGAAACCGATTTGCTAGGCAGTCAAAACCCGACAGATTTTAATATTACTTACTGGGATGCTTCGGGTAATGCTTTACCGAGTCCGCTTCCAAATCCATTTTTAACAGGAAGTCAAACAATAAAAATTATGGTATCTAACAACAGTACTTCTGCTCCTGATGGGCCCTGTTTTGTTGAAACTACATTAGATTTTATTGTTGATACACAACCTTTGGCCTTCCCTTTAAATCTATCTCCTGTTTGCGATGGTGACGCTGGCGACATAGACAATGATGGTTTATATCCTTTCAACACTTCAAATTTTAACAGTACAATTTTAGGTTCGCAAACAGGAATGGAAATTTATTACACCTTTACTAATGAGATGGGTAATACCGTTAAAAATCAAACATTGCCTAATCCACTAATTTCTGGCAATCAAACTATATTAGCAGAAGTTATTAATCCATTAAACACCAATTGCATAGCTTCAACAACTATCGACTTAATTGTAAATAAAATTCCAGATTTCTATATAGAAACACCTCAAATTGTATGTTCTTCAGACCCAACATTTACTATTATTTTAGACCCTATTGAAGACAATAATTCTGAAATTTATACCTACGAATGGAAATACCAAGATGGTACAATCTTATCAAATGCTTCAACATTAACCGTTTCAACACCCGGCACCTACTTCATAACGTTAACTAAAACAGATGGTTCTAACTGTTCTAAAACCAAAGAAATATTTGTAAATGCTTCAGAATTAGCGACCATCACTTTAAATGACCTAACCATTAAAGACGCATCAGAGAACAATACCATAACCATAAACGAAAGTAATCTTGGTTTGGGTGATTACGAATATTCGCTAGATGATGAATTTGGAAGTTACCAAGACGAACCCTTTTTTGATTTTGTAAAAGCTGGTTTTCATGTTTTGTATGTGCGCGATAAAAAAGGATGCGGAACCAGTAAAATTAAAATATCGGTTATTGGATATCCTAAATATTTCACTCCAAATGGAGATGGTTATAACGATTATTGGCAAGTTTTAGGTGTAAACTCTCAATTTCAACCCAATAGTAAAATTTATATTTTCGACAGATACGGAAAACTTTTAAAGCAATTAAGTACCAATTCTCAGGGATGGGATGGCATGTTTAGAGGCAGTTTACTACCAACAGACGATTATTGGTTTAAAGTAATTTTAGAAGACGGCAGGGAATTTACAGGACACTTTACCCTAAAACGCTAACACATTTTTTTTAAGTAATTTTACTTATTAAATTGCACATACTAAAAGTAAGTTGATGGCTTTTAGTTGAAAAAGAAAGAATATATGAAATTCAAAATCGTATCTGAATTTAGTCCAACAGGCGACCAGCCCGAAGCCATAAAACAATTAACCCAGGGCTTAAATTCTGATGAAAAATACCAAACACTATTGGGTGTAACAGGTTCTGGAAAAACCTTTACAGTTGCTAATGTTATAGAACAAGTTCAAAAACCAACTTTGGTTTTAGCACATAATAAAACCTTGGCAGCCCAGTTATATTCAGAATTCAAACAATTTTTCCCCGATAATGCCGTAGAATATTTCGTTTCGTATTACGATTATTATCAACCTGAAGCCTACATTCCTGTTTCGGGTGTTTACATTGAAAAAGATTTATCCATAAACGAAGAAATTGAAAAAATGCGTTTAAGCGCCACCTCTTCGCTACTTTCTGGAAGACGCGATGTATTAGTGGTAGCCTCTGTTTCCTGTTTATACGGTATTGGAAATCCTGTTGAATTTCAAAAAAATGTTATTTCACTAGAGCGCGATCAAGAAATATCACGAACCAAATTACTACATCAATTGGTTCAAAGTTTGTATTCCAGAACCGAGGCCGACTTTAAACATGGTAATTTCAGAATTAAAGGTGATACTTTAGATATTTTTCCAAGTTATGCCGACGATGCCTTTAGAATTCATTTTTTTGGAGACGAAATTGAAGATATTGAAGCTTTCAATATTGAAACCAATGAGGTGATAGAAAAATACGAACGTCTTACCATTTACCCTGCGAATATGTTTGTAACCTCGCCCGATGTTTTGCAAAATGCCATTAAGGAAATTCAAGACGATTTGGTAAAACAACACGATTACTTTGTAGAAATTGGCAAGCATTTAGAAGCCAAACGCCTAAAAGAACGTACCGAATTCGATTTAGAAATGATTCGGGAATTAGGTTACTGCTCGGGTATCGAAAATTATTCGCGCTACTTAGATGGCAGACAACCAGGAACACGTCCCTTTTGTTTATTAGATTATTTTCCAGACGATTATTTAATGGTAGTCGATGAAAGCCATGTTACGATTTCTCAAGTACATGCCATGTATGGTGGTGACCGCAGCCGTAAAGAAAACTTAGTTGAATATGGTTTTAGGTTACCCGCGGCGATGGATAATCGTCCGTTAAAATTTGAAGAATTTGAAGCCATCCAAAATCAAGTAATTTATGTTAGTGCCACTCCAGCCGACTATGAATTAAAGAAAACCGATGGTGTTTATGTTGAGCAAATTATTCGTCCGACTGGCTTGTTAGACCCCATCATTGAGGTTAGACCTAGTTTAAATCAAATAGACGATTTAATTGAAGAAATTCAACTGCGTGTAGAAAAAGACGAACGTACGCTGGTAACAACCCTAACTAAACGTATGGCCGAAGAGCTTACTAAGTATTTAGACAGAATTCAAATTCGTTGCCGTTACATACACAGTGATGTTGACACGTTGGAACGCGTAGAAATTATGCAAGATTTACGCAAAGGTTTATTTGATGTTTTAGTTGGTGTAAATTTACTTCGTGAAGGCTTAGATTTACCTGAAGTGTCGTTAGTAGCGATTTTAGATGCCGATAAAGAAGGTTTTTTACGTTCTGCACGTTCTTTAACACAAACTGTTGGAAGAGCCGCTAGAAACCTAAATGGAAAAGCTATTATGTATGCCGATAAAATAACCAATAGCATGCAACAAACTATTGATGATACTAACTACCGCCGCGAAAAGCAAATTAATTACAATACCAAACATAATTTAAAACCCAAAGCTTTAAACAAGAGTTTAGACAATGCACTAACTAAAAATTCGGTAAGTAGCTATAGTTATGAACTGGAAGCACGACGAGCTGCAGAACCAGAAAGTGCCTATTTAAGTAAACCTGAACTAGAAAATAAAATAAAAGATAAGCGAAAACTTATGGAAGAAGCTGCCAAAGCCCTAGATTTCATTGTTGCAGCCAAATTAAGAGACGAAATAAAAGGATACCAGGAAAAACTAGAAAAGCTAAAAGTTTAAACTTTTAGCTTTTCATAGCACAATTAAAAAAATACTTAGCAGATTTTAATTGTATTGCGTTTTAAAAATATCGATAAGAACATCTGGCGGAACAATTTTGTTTGGAAAACTTTCCATTAGATATAGTACTTTATTTATAGATTCGTGACTTAAGCCCATTCGTAATCCAAAATTAAAGAGCTTAATAACATTTTTTGAATTGTTATCACTATTGTCATCTATATTCATTAATAAAACCAATCTATGAAACTGAACAATGCGCTCGCTGTGAGATTTTAAATGTTTATAATTAATAGGATGTTCTATTAAATAGTCGAAATCCTCACGAGATATTTCCAACTGTCTCGCAACCCCTAATAAAAAATTGTATTCAATATTTTTAAGGTCCTTATCATACTTGGCAAAAGCTATCATTTCCGATAATAGACTTAGCTTTTCAACTCTATTAATCATATAAAAAAGGGATTAATTAATTACCCTTTAAAGATACGCACAAAGTGTTCATTTATAATCGTAGATATAATGTAACTCATCGAAAAGTGATATGTATTTTATCGTAATTTTCTTTAGTTTCAACTCATAATCAACAACTTACAACATAATTACTCCCTGTTTTTTTCAATTTTTGTTGGGTCATTTTCAATAAAAACAAAATTATATTTTATTGATTTTCAATAATTTAAATTAAATATTTCCTGTTTAAATTAATAAAAACTATAATTAAAATTTAAGGTATCTTTACAAAAATTATAAAAACGCTAATTCTACTAAAACTAAAATGGTTTTTGTAAAATTTAAAATATAAATAGCATACCTATGGGATTAACAAATAATGATGTTTTAAAGAAGTTAAGAGTTGCCTTAAAATTAAGAGATGATGATATAGTTAAAATTCTAGAACTTGTAGATTTTAGAATTTCTAAAAGCGAATTGGGTGCTTTTTTTAGAAATGAAGATCATCCGAAATATATGGAATGTGGAGATCAAATTTTAAGAAACTTTTTAAACGGATTGGTTATTCATTATCGTGGACCATTGCCTAAAAAAGAACCCACACTGAATAAAGAAAAAAACATAAGTAATAAAACAAAAAAGAGCAACGATTAAGTTGCTCTTTTTTTATTGAGTATGATGAAGGTTTTGTTAAGCCAAAACTTCCTGTACTTTATCTGCAGCCTCTTGGAACTCAGTCGCACTTAAAACGGCTAATCCAGAGTTGTCAATTAATTCTTTAGCAATATCTGCATTGGTACCTTGTAAACGCACTATAATTGGCACGTTAATAGTTCCCATGTTTTTATATGCATCAATAACACCTTGAGCCACACGATCACAACGAACAATACCACCAAATATGTTTATAAGAATGGCTTTAACTGCTGGATCTTTTAAAATAATTTTAAAAGCAGCTTCAACACGTGCAGCATCAGCTGTACCTCCAACATCTAGGAAGTTTGCTGGCTCACCACCTGCTTGCTTAATTAAATCCATAGTTGCCATAGCTAGACCTGCTCCGTTTACCATACATCCAACGTTACCATCTAAATCTACGTAATTTAAACCTTGCTCGCCTGCTTCTACTTCAATAGCACTTTCTTCTCTAATATCACGTAAATCTAAATATGATTTATGTCTGTAAAGCGCATTATCATCGATAGTTACTTTAGCATCAACAGCTAAAATTTTATCATCACTAGTTTTTAATACTGGATTGATTTCAAATAAAGAAGCATCAGATTTTACGTAAGCAGTATAAAGATTTGTAACAAATTTTGTCATTTCCTTAAACGCTGTACCCGATAAACCTAAATTAAAAGCAACACGTCTTGCTTGAAATGGTAATAAACCAACAGCAGGATCTACTTCTTCTGTAAAGATTAAATGAGGCGTTTCTTCTGCAACGATTTCAATATCCATTCCACCTTCTGTAGAATACATAATCATGTTACGGCCCGTTCCTCTATTTAATAATACAGAAACATAAAACTCGCTCGTTTCACTTTCTCCAGGATAGTAAACATCTTCTGCAACTAAAACTTGGTGAACTTTTTTTCCTTCGGCAGACGTTTGAGGTGTTATAAGATTCATTCCTATAATTTGTCCTGCAATTGTTTCAACCTCTTGTAAGTTTTTAGCAAGTTTAACGCCACCACCTTTACCACGACCACCAGCGTGTACTTGTGCTTTAATCACATACCAGCTAGTGCCTGTTTCTTGTGTTAGTTGTTTTGCAGCTGCTACAGCTTCTTGTGCATTTTGGGCTACGATACCTCTTTGTATACGCACTCCAAAACTGCTTAGTATTTCTTTACCTTGGTATTCGTGTAAATTCATAATTCGCTAAATAGTTTAAGAAAGGCAAATGTAAATAAACATGATAACTTACCCTAATATTTAATTATGAAAACTTTAAATTGTAATAACTAATTATTAGTTGTTAAATAATTAACATTTTGTTTAGTTTGTATAATTTTTTAGTTATTTATTTTTTATTGACTCTAAAGAAATATATTTGCAAAAAAATTGAAAATTATGTTAGACAGTCAATTGCTTAAAATTGCAGAAGATTTTGGTAGTCCAGTTTATGTATACAATGCTGAAAAAATAGAAGCGCAATACAATAGACTTACAAATGCATTTAAAGATGTTAAAAAGCTAAAACTTAATTATGCAGTTAAAGCATTATCTAATATCTCTATATTAAAGTTTTTTAATAAACTAGGTTCTGGTATCGATACTGTATCGATTCAAGAAGTACAATTAGGCTTAGCAGCCGGTTTTTTACCAGAACAAATTATTTTTACACCAAACGGTGTTTCACTAGCCGAAATTGAAGAAGCGGCCCAGTTAGGCGTTAAAATAAATATTGATAACTTATCGATTTTAGAACAGTTTGGTGCTAAACATCCAAAAACACCTGTGTGTATTCGTATTAATCCGCATGTTATGGCTGGTGGAAATGCTAATATTTCGGTAGGTCATATCGATTCTAAATTCGGTATTTCCATTCATCAAATACCTCATATTTTACGTATTGTTGAAAATACTAAAATGACTATTAACGGTATTCATATGCATACAGGAAGTGATATATTAGATATTGAAGTCTTTTTATATGCTAGCGAAATTTTATTTGAAACGGCTAAACAATTTAAAAATTTAGATTTTATTGATTTTGGTTCTGGTTTTAAAGTACCTTACAAACAAGGTGACATAGAAACGAATATAGAAGAATTAGGAAAAAAATTATCTGAAAGATTCAATACGTTCTGTACAGAATATGGCAAAGATTTAACTTTAGCTTTCGAGCCTGGCAAATTCCTTGTTAGCGAATCTGGTTATTTTTTAACCAAAGTAAACGCTGTAAAACAAACAACTTCAACAGTATTTGCACAAGTAGACTCTGGTTTTAATCACTTAATTCGCCCCATGTTTTATGGTTCACATCACGATATAACCAACATCTCAAATCCTGAAGGTCGCGAGCGTTTTTATACTGTAGTGGGTTATATTTGTGAAACTGACACCTTTGGTAATAACCGTCGTATTAAAGAAATTAACGAAGGTGATGTATTATGTTTTAAAAATGCAGGCGCTTATTGCTTCTCAATGGCGAGCAATTACAACTCAAGATTAAAACCTGCAGAAGTGCTATGGTATAACAACGAAGCACACCTTATTAGAAAAAGAGAAACATTTGATGATATTATACACAATCAAATAGAAATAAATTTTGCTACTAAGAAAGAAAAAGAATTAGTGAAATAAACTTTGCCAGCAAACTAAACTTTAAAAGCCCAACAAATGTTGGGCTTTTTTTTATCTAAAAACATAAATTTATTGATTATCAATATTTTAAACAGCTACAACATAATTTTTTAAGAAAAATTATATTATATTTAAGCGTTCAGAATTTTCTCCCCAGAGCTTAGCAACAATCCTTACCCCCCGAATTGAAATTTTATTTTAAAATCTATTGATGACTTTAATTAGGCTAAATCGACTAATATTTTAACAAATTAATCAATTCTAACCAAAACCAAAATTATGAGAAAATTACTGTACCTAATGCTATTACTACCACTTGTTATGGTAGCACAAGAAAACGAAAGTTTCCTATTAAACATGACCCAAATTACTGTTAAACATGGTCATGAAGCTCAATTTATTGAAGGAGTAAAAGCCTGGAAAGCATGTTACTTAGAAAACAAAGGCGAAGACAAATGGAATATGTGGCGCCGTGTGCAAGGCAAAGGCACTGTTTATGGATTAACCGGTGTTATGGCAAAATGGGCCGAAATGGATGACGACAATGATGAAGCTGGAAAAGCTTGTCGTATGACCGTAATTAATTTAATACGACCACATATTGAATCTATAGAGTATAATATTGCCCGATCGATGCCCAATATAAGTGAAAAACTTTCCATGAGTGACGATATATCTCTTGTTTGGGTTCATTATTTTAAAATTAAAAACTCGACTCTTTTCATGGAAGTAATTAATGAAACTACTGCTGCCCTGAAAAAAGCAGAAGGAGATGGCAGAGGCACTTGGTATAGCCTTATGGGTGGTAGCCCCGATGTTGCCGATTATTTTGTGTCTGTGCCCTTTAAAAACTTTGCCGATTTAGACACAGATCGCGATGGCGTATGGAAAGTATATGAGAAAGTTAATGGTAAAGCCAAAACAGATGCGACTCGAAATAAAATGAGAGACGCTTTATCTTCAGAATGGTCTTATATGTATACGCTAAACAAGGAACTCTCTAACTAAGTTTTAATTACATATTAAAACATGCCCTTAAAAGCTCAACTTATGTTGGGCTTTTATTTCAATTAAATTAAAATGATTCTTTTAAGAAGTTCATGAAGTTTCAATGCCTTATAACCATAAAAAATTGAAACTAAAACAACCTAACTAAATACAACCAATAAATTTTAAAATCATGAAAACTATCAAATTTTCAATTTACATGTTACTATTTATAAGTGTTTTTGCACTTATTTCCTGTGATAATAAAACAAACAAAGACATTGAAATGTATTCCAATACTTGGTATGAAATTATTAATAACGGAAAATTAGAACTATTCAATGAAACTAATTTTGACAAAGACATCACCGTAATTATGAGTCCAGAAAATTTAGTAGGCATTGAAAGTGTAAAAAACTATTACGCCGAATATTTAACTGGTTTTACAAACATCAACTTTACAGTAAAAGATATTTTTGGTCAAGGCGAAAAAATTGTGAAACATTGGAGTTTTGCTGGCACCCACACGGGATTATTTTTTGGAATTCCTGCAACAAATAAAACTGTTAATATTGAAGGTGTTACTTTGGTGAAAATGAAAAATGGTAAAATTTTACAAGAGCAAGATTTTTTAGATAATATGTTGTTTATGCAACAATTAGGCATAATCTCAAATCCAGAAAACCTTACTGTAATTACTAATTTATATGATGCTTTTTCTAAAGGTGATATACCTACTGTACTTTCTTTGCTCGATCCACAAGTTGTTTGGAATGAAGCCGAAGGCAATGCCTATGCAGATGGAAACCCTTATATTGGTCCGAATGCGGTTTTAGAAGGCGTTTTTAGTCGTGTTGGAAACGATTATGAATACTTCAATCTCGCAGATATTAAACTGCACGACATGTCCAATAATGAAGTATTAGCCACATTACGTTACAAAGGAAAATTAAAAAAGAATGGCGCTTTATTAGATGCACAAGTTGCCCACCACTTCTCTTTAAGAGATGGAAAAGTTATCACTTTTCAACAATATGTGGACACGAAACAACTTCACGATGTAAACAAATAATAGCTTCTACATGAAATAATAACCAACATCATGTATGTTGGTTATTGTTTTAAAAAAATATTTGTATCTATTAAAGGAACAGTGGGTTTAAATTAGATGTAACCTAAATGATGCTTAAATTAAATTTATCGAAAAGACTTATATTAGTACCTCATTAAATCCCGTTTTTAAATTATTAAAGTGCACTTATATTCCCTTCTTTTTCTTGTTGTAATGTTAACATGTGAAAATTCGTTTTGCCAAGAGATGGGTTTTAAAGAAATTCAGTTAACAAATACAGAAGCCGATAACCGATATGCGAGTTATAATAAAGAAGGTACTCAAATTGTTTTTGAATCGAATCGAGATGGCCATTGGCAAATTTACACCATGGGAATTGACGGAGAAAAACAAAAACGATTAATAAATTCTACTGCAAACGACAGAAGACCTAAATATAGCCCTTATAAAAATGCAATAATTTTTGAATCTGATAGAAATGGCACCAGCGATATTTTTGTTTATAATTTAGATTCTGAAACCTTAAAACAGCTTCCTATAGATTTAGATTTAAACAAACATTTCCCCGAATTTGCTCCCAATGGTATGGAAATTACTTTTTCTGCCGAATCTAAAAATGGAGTATCTCATTTTTACAAATGCTCAACAAACGGCAAACGCTTAAAAAAAATACTGGCAGACAACTATAACAACTTAGCGCCAAATCTCTCGCCCAGAGGGGATCAATTAGTATATTTTTCAAATAAGAATACACAAGCAGAAAGTAATGTTATTTACACCAAAAATATAATAACAAACGAAGAAAACAGATTAACTTATTTCGTGAACAATAGCGAATACCCAAGTTGGTCTAATATTAGAGGCAGTCGTATTGTATATTCTGCTAAAATTAATGATATGTTACAACCTGAAATATTTATTATGCGAAATGATGGTACACATAAAATTCAAATAACGTATAATGATTTTGAAGATATTTTACCGGTTTGGTCGCCCAACAATATTAATTTACTCATTACAGGGTACCGCAATAAGCATTACCAAATTTGTAAAATATTATTAAAAGAACCTTTATCTCCTGACCAAAAAGCTTTAGATTAAATTACTTTTTTACTTGCCCAGAAAACAAACTAACATTTGAAGTAAAGGGATTTCCTGAAGCGCGTCGCATCATTACAACTTGTCCGCAATGCCAAACAGCATCTTCTACAGGCCCATTAATAATATTCCAAAACGGCACCGTGGTTTGTTTTAAATCAAAGGGTTGATTAGTACTTTTTAAAGCATCAGAAACGGCCTTTAAATTCATTAAGGTTTGTTGTCGTTTTATTTTAAAATCTGAAATTTTATCACTGGTATCTTTATTAGTTGGTAACATATTGTTTCTAATAAACTTAGACAAGCCATAAATATGATCGATGGTTTCCTGAGCCTCGCGAGCGTCTGGACTAGACTTGTATAATAAATCTTCGGTTCTAAGTCCTTCGCTTGCCCAATAATACCTAAAGCCTAGACCATCAATCATTCTGGCTGCTACCAAATTTGTAGTATATGTATCTGGGTATTCGGGTATTTCGCGAAATGGCAAAACGTCTTCATTTTGTGAAAACATAACAGATGATATTAAAATGAGTAAAATATAAACGTGTTTCATAATATTATTTGGTTCCGTATTTATCAAATAAATAAATTAAAGCAGTCATGGTTGCTGCCCCTAACTCTAACTCGCGTTTGTTAATGGCATCGAAGGTGTCATTACTCGCATGATGATGATCGAAATAACGTTGCGAATCTGGACGTAAGCCTGCCAATACAATACGATCGTTTTTTAAAGGCCCTACATCGGCACCACTTCCACCCTTTTCGAAATAATGAATTAAATAAGGTTTAAATAAATTTTGCCAACTTAAAACCTGATTAAAATTCGCATCGTTGCAATCGAAACTAAAACCTCTTGGAGTAAAACCTCCGGCATCACTTTCTAAAGCTAAAACATGGTTTTCACCATTTTGTTTTGCTACTTCTGCATATTTATTACCACCTCGTAATCCGTTTTCTTCATTCATGAATAAAACCACACGAATGCTGTGTTTTGGTTTAACGCCTATTGTTTTTAAAAGTCTTAAAACTTCCATAGATTGTACCACGCCTGCCCCGTCGTCGTGGGAGCCATCGCCTAAATCCCAGGAATCTAAATGGCCACCAACAATCATGTATTTATCTGGAAATTGACTGCCGGTAATTTCACCAATAACATTATAAGATTGCACATCTTTTAATTTTTTGCAATTGGTTTTAAAATATAATTTTATGTTTTTATTTAGTTCCAACATGGTACTAAGTACTTCTGCATCGTTGGTACTAATGGCTGCCGATGGTATTCTTTTTTCTACAGGTAAATCGCCATAAGTCATGCTACCGGTATGCGGTAAATCGTCTAATCGTAAATTCATTGAACGCACAATTACACCAACCGCACCGTATTTTGAAGCTTCTACAGCACCTTGGTAACGCTGATTTACACAACCACCATAAGCATCGAACGTGCTAATTAAATCGGGTTGCATGGGGCGGTTAAAGAATACTATTTTACCTTCAATTTTTTCGGTTCCTAAAGTTTCTAATTCTTCAAAACTTTTTACCTCAACTACCTGTGCTTTTATTCCCAAAGCCGGCGTTGCCACAGAGCCTCCTAAAGCACAAATATTAACTGTATTGGTTTTTCCTGGAGTGGTTTCGATGTATGCATATTCTTTAGCGCCACGCACCCATTTTGGAACCATAACGGGTTGTAACCATACTTTATCTAATCCTAGTTTATCCAATTCTTCTTTTGTGTAAGCTACGGCACGCTCGGCACCTAATGAACCCGACAAACGACTACCTATTTGATTGGATAAATGGTTTAACCAATTGTAACTTTCGCCCTGGGTTAACGATGTTTTATATATGGTTTTTAAAACATCTTCATCGGTTTGCGCATGTACTAATAAACCTGAAATAATAGCAAAAAACAGAAGGATGCTCTGGATATTTTTCATAAAATGATTTTAGGTGTTTAAAGATATGTTTTCTTTAGATGAGATGTTAATTTTGAAATATAAAATTCTGTTAATATACGCCTCTGCATTAACGATTGGAGTGGCATCCTTTTTAAAACCTTTGTTAATTTAAACTGAAACTAAAGCATAAAAAAACCATTAATGTTTAAAATAATTAATGGTTTTGTGTTTTAAAAAGATATAACGGAAAGCGTGTTAAAATGCCCAAATTTTACTCGTTATTGAGCTCTTTAATATACATTTCGAGGTTGTCTTTTACTTTATCGCTTAATTCTGGTTCTTGAATATCTGAATATTTACTGAGGGTTTCGTGCATTATTTTTGCAACGATGTAACGGGCAGCGTCTTTATTATCGGCTGGAATATTGTACCAAGGCGCGTGTGGTTTTGAGGTGCGATTGATGGCATCTTCGTAATACTCCTGGTATTTATCCCAAATTTTACGCTCTTTTAAATCGTCTGGAGAAAATTTCCAGTGCTTTTCTTTTTTCTTTAAACGGCGTAGGAGTCTGTTTTTTTGCTCGTCTTTAGAGAGGTTTAAGAAGAATTTAAAAATGATGGTGCCGTTTTCGGCAATGTGTTTTTCGAAATTATTTATTTGCTCGAAACGTTTGTCCCAAAAAGCTTCGTCTATATCGTCTACAGAGTTAATAGTTGGCAGATTTTCGTTTAAAATATAGTTAGGATGCACGCGGGTTACGAGCACATTTTCGTAATGCGTTCGGTTAAAAATTGCAAATTTACCGCGCTCTGGTAAAGCAATGTAATGACGCCATAAATAATCGTGACCCAACTCTAAATCTGTTGGAACTTTAAAACTATGACACACAACACCTCGAGCATTAAAATTTTTAAATACTTCGCGAATTAAACTGTCTTTTCCAGCGGTATCCATACCTTGAAAACACACCAAAACACTGTATTTATCGTGTGCATACATGGTGTTTTGTAGTTTACCTAGTTTCTTGCTTACAAAATTTAGGGCTTTTACTAAATCGTCTTTTTTAGCATCTAAATCGTTTTTGGTATTTAAATCTTTGATGTTTATTGGTGAAGAAATTTTAAAATCGTCGATATCTATTTTAATCATCGTGTTGGGTTTAGTATTCTGTCTTAAATATAAGTAAATCTGTGTATTCGATGAAATGCCACCGCTTTTATTTTGTTTTACATACATTTGAATACCCAAATTTTTAATTTAACCTGAACCTTATGAGAACCTTCTCTATTTTTATGCTTTGCGCATTAGTTAGCCTAAACGGCCTGGCACAATCGAATTGTGGTGTTGCCGATTCGTATTTAGTTTATGCCTATTCAAATATTAAAGATGCTTACGAATCGAATAATAAAGACCATTTGAAATATTATTCGAAAAAATCTTTAGAATCGTTTGAAAAAGCCAAACCCATATTAAAATCTTGTGGTTGTGAGACGGCCTATAATTTAATTTTTGATAGTATTGAGTTATTAAAAAAAGTTGAAACGGCAACCACTTTTGAAGATGGCCGCTTTTTTGTTAAACGCGTGAAAGCACATGCTAAAAATAGTATTATAGCATTGGATAGTTGTAATTCTGGAGCTATAAATACAAGTGACGAAACCAATAACGACCTTGCTTCTATTGAAGATGAACAACAGCAACTGGAAGCACAACAAAAAGCCTTACAGCAAAAAGCCGAAGACATACATAAAAAACTAGAGGCTAAAAATTTAAAAGCAATACAATTACAAAAAGAATTACTTATTAAGGATTATAAATTGGCATTAGAACTGAATGTTAAAAATTATAATGAAACTTTAAAAATTTGTAATTGGAAAAACGATTTAATAAAAATCTCTGACACTGAATCTAATTTGATAGAGAAAAGTATGGATGAAATAAAAACACATTATTTAAATGCTTTAAAAGCGATGGCGACAGATTACTTAAGCAAACTAAATTTGAGCAGCATTAATTAATTAAAAAAGCGTTAGAAAATTTCTAACGCTTTTTTTTTGATTTATTTAGATGCAAACAATTTCACATCTTGTTCGCTAACCTCTGGCCCTCCTAAAATTATTAAACGCTCTACCACATTTCGTAATTCTCTAATATTACCCGTCCAATCGTAATCTTGAAGTAATTTTATGGCTTTATCTGAGAATGACTTTTTAGCGGTGCCTTGTTCGCTAGCTATTTTTTCGGTAAAATGATTTACTAATAAGGGAATATCTTCACGACGATCGTTTAATGCAGGCACTTTTATTAAAATAACAGCCAAACGATGGTATAAGTCTTCCCGGAATCTTCCTGCTTCAATTTCCTTTTTTAAATCTTTGTTTGTAGCTGCAACAACGCGAACATTCACTTTAATATCTTTATCGCTACCAACGCGCTGCACTCTACTTTCTTGTAAAGCTCGCAAAACTTTGGCTTGAGCAGACAAACTCATATCGCCAATTTCATCTAAAAAAATAGTACCACCATTAGCGGCTTCAAATTTTCCTGCTCTATCTTTTACGGCACTGGTAAACGCCCCTTTTACATGACCAAACAATTCGCTTTCTATTAATTCACTGGGTATTGCAGCACAATTCACTTCAATCATTGGTCCGTTAGCACGCTCACTTTTCTGGTGCAGCCAATGTGCCACAAGTTCTTTACCGGTTCCGTTTGGGCCCGTTACTAAAACTCTAGCATCGGTTTGTGCTACCTTTTCAATCATGTCTTTTATTTGTGAAATGGCTTCACTTTCACCAATCATTTCAAAATTCTTACCTACTTTTTTCTTCAGTAATTTATTTTCAACAACTAAAACTTTACGGTCTAAAGCGTTGCGAACGGTATTTAAAAGACGGTTTAAATCTGGCGGTTTAGATATATAATCAAACGCTCCTAATCGCATGGTATTTACAGCAGTATCTAAATCGCCATGACCAGAAATCATAACTATTGGGGTTTCTGGTTTTATTTTTTTTACCGCTTCCAAAACTTCAACTCCATCCATTTTAGGCATTTTAATATCGCATAGAATGAGGTCGTAGTCCTCGTTTTTAATTTTTTCAATTCCTATTAAGCCATCTTCGGCTTCTTCTACTTGATAGGTATCGTTTTCTTCGGAAAGAATTTTAACCAACACACGTCTAATAGCAGCTTCGTCTTCTATAACTAATATTTTTGGCATCTTATATTTTGAATTTAATTCCTGTTCTTAAATAGAAAGCATTTAGATCATCTAAAGTAAATATTTCATTTCTATTTTTATCTCTTAAAACGTTATTTAACCTAAAGGTATACCCTGTGTAAGCATAACCGATTAAATGATTTGTAAATTCGTACTCGTAGCCCAAACCGGCAACGGCAACAGATAAAGATATATTATCTACGGTCTGTCCGTTTATCATGATGGGTTCGTGAATATGAGCCAAATAACCATCTAAACCAACAAAAACCTGAACACTGTTTTTATAATTTATGGCATACTTTATATTGGATTTTGGCACACCAGCATTATAACTCCATTTTTCATTTATTGGCCTGAAATAACTAACAAACGGTAATGGAAATGGCAAACCCGTTGTTGCATTATAGGTTAATCCTAAAATTAATCGATAGGGATGTTTGGCTGTTTCATCATCTAATCTATCATTAATAAAAAACACACCACCATTCATAAAGAAATCTTGAGAAGTGATTTTGCGTGTTAAAGTTGAAGCCAATCGGGGGTTAAACTTAGCACCAAAACGCCAAGTTTCGTTCCATTTAAAGGTATAGCCAATGTTTAAATCTACAACATGAATTTTACTAAGTGAAGATTTATCAAAAGGATAATGGTCTTCAAGATTTAATAAAATACGATTATACTCTGCACCCAACACCAAATAATCTTTATTCTTAATCTTTACAGGATAATTAAATAATGCTCTTAATCTTGTGTATTGGTCTTCCGATTGATTTTTTGGTACAAACGAATATTCTAAACGAGCTATATCTGTTAATTGTGCATATCCAAAGTTTGATACGCATAATACGAGAATTACTATAACAATTTTAAGCTCTTTTATATCCATTCATTTTTTTTAAACTTGTTTACTAGGCTGAGAAATAATATGAATATCGCGCTGTGGAAATGGTATGGTAATATTATTTTCTCTAAACAATCTGTCTATTTCAAAACGAATATCACTTTTTGAAAAGTTAGCATTAAAACTATCTCCAATGGTGAAAATAACTTTAAAGTTTAACGAACTATCTCCAAAATCTGTAAAACGTACCGCCACCTCAGGCTCAGGCAAAACATCTGGATGCGTTGAAGCCGCCTGAATTAACAACTTTTTTACCAATTGGGTATCACTACCGTAAGCCACACCAACATCGACACTTTCACGGGTGGTTGTTCCGTTTTGGGTCCAGTTATACAAACTGTTTTCAAGATATAGGTGATTTGGTATTACCAATACTTTATTATCGATGGTAACAGCACGGGTGGTTCTTAGTTTAATTTCTTCTACACGCCCAACCTTACCATCAATTTCAATAATATCGCCTACATGAACGGTTTGATCGACAAGGATAAAAATTCCAGAAATTATATCCTGAAAAAGTGTTTGTAATGCTAAACCAATACCTATTAATAATGCTGCTGATGCTGCAAATATGGCCGTTACATTTATTCCTATAGAATCGAAAACCACGAGCATAACTACAATATAAATGAGCCATCTACCAAATGAGAAAACGGTATTGAATTTAGCCTGATCGTCTTCTGGCATGTTTCGGGTTACCAATTTCTTAATCCATTTTAACAAACGGGTAGTTAATAATAATACAGCGGCTACTAAAAGAACATATTTAACTTTTAAAATAATTTGGTGGGCTTCGGCGCCTGTTCCATAGGTAAAATCGACAATTTTAAATTCTAAAAAATTAACAATTTTTTCCCAAAGCGTACTTTCAACTAATACCTCACCAACTTTTTCTACTTCCTCTCCTAATTTCTCTTTAACGTTTTGCATATTAATATTTTATCCATTTAATTAATTCTTTGTAACTAGGCTTTTTACCATACATTAAAATACCTACACGATAAATTTTAGCAGCAAACCAAACGGTAAACATAAAAGTAGCAATTAATATTAAAAAGGATAGTAATTGCTGCCAAATAGGAACCCCAAAAGGTATACGCATAATCATAACAACCGGTGATGTTAATGGAATGAATGAAAATACAGTAGAGATGGTTCCGTGAGGATCTTCAATAACCGTAAAAATTCCAACATACACGGCCAGCATCAAAGGCATAATAATAGGTAACATAAATTGCTGTGTATCGGTTTCGTTATCTACAGCTGCACCTATAGCGGCATAAAGCGAGCTGTATAACAGGTATCCGCCAATAAAAAACAAAATAAAAGCAATAACTAAATTTAGCAAGGGCATGTTGAAAAAAGCCGTAACAAAATTTTGAACCTGCATGTTTAGCTCTGGGTTTTTAATAGCCTCGTTCATTAATTCCTGTTGTGGTGTTTGCATATCGGACATATTAATTCCAAAAAACACAGAAACAATAAACATAAGTATGCCTCCAACCATTAACCATATTACAAATTGTGTAATGCCTGCCAAAGATGTTCCAATTATTTTACCAAGCATGAGTTGCACCGGTTTAACCGAAGAAATTATCACTTCAATAATTCGGCTGGTTTTTTCTTCAATAACACTGCGCATGATCATATTTCCATAAATAATGATGAACATAAAAAGTAAATATCCAATAGCTATGCCAAAAATGAGTTTTACCAAACTATCAATTTTTGAGGTTTTTTCACCATCAAAACTTTCCTGTTTAATATCTACTTTGGCTTTAAGGGCGTTTACTTTTGCAATATCTACATTAGCTTGTTTTAACTTTAAATTTGTAAATTGGTTTTCGAGTATTTTTTCTAAATCGGAAATTATAGATAATGATGCCGATTCTTCGGAATAAAATTTAATATGGTTTGAAACCTCATCGATAGCATCAAAATTTTCAATATACAGTAAACCGTATGCTTCCGATTCTTTGGCTACCAATTTAGCATCGGTAAGCGTCATATTAGTAAGCTTATTATAAACCGTATTTTGATTGTTTACAAAAACATTTTCGGCCAAACCCGAGGTATCTAAAACAAAAATTGTTCGAACCTTTTCGTTATTTAATTGCGATAAATATGCTACTACAGAAAAAAGCAAAATCATAATCATAGGACTTAAAAAAGTCATTACTATAAATGATTTATTTTTTACTTTAGTTAGGTACTCCCGTTTAATTATTAGTGGTAAGTGATTCATTTTTATTTATTATTCTTTACTGTTTGAATAAATATTTCGTTAACACTTGGAATGAGTTCTACAAAATGTGAAACAGCTCCTTTTGAAGTTAAAAAGTTTAGCAAATCGTTTGGTGTATCGCCGTTAGATAGCTGAATGTTTAATTTTAAATCGTTGTCTAACGTTTTAAAATTTGCCGGACTAATTTTAAATTTATTTGATAATTCCTGTTGTAATTCATTATCATTAAACGCTTTAATTCCAACTTCGAAGGTGTTAATTTTATATTGACGCTTAATATCAATTAAATTACCATCTAATATTTTGTTCGATTTATTTATTAATGCAATATCGTCGCACAGCTCTTCAACAGATTCCATTCTATGCGTAGAAAAAATAACGGTAGCACCATTTTCTCGCAAACGCAAGATTTCATCTTTTATTAAATTCGCGTTTATTGGATCGAAACCTGAAAATGGTTCGTCGAAAATTAAAAGTTTTGGCTGATGCAAAACGGTTACAACAAACTGAATTTTTTGGGCCATCCCTTTGGATAGCTCTTGAATTTTCTTGTTCCACCAGTCGCCTATTTCTAAACGATCGAACCAATATTTTAAGCGCTCTTTGGCTTCAGCTTTGGTAAGTCCTTTTAACTGGGCCAAATACAATGCTTGCTCCCCAACTTTCATGGACTTGTAGAGTCCGCGTTCTTCGGGTAGGTATCCTATATCTTTAATATGATTTACGTTTAATGGTGCGCCATCTAAAAAAACAGCGCCCGTGTCTGGCATGGTTATTTGGTTTACAATACGGATTAAGGTTGTTTTACCTGCTCCATTTGGCCCTAAGAGTCCGAATATACTGCCTTTAGGTACCGATAGAGACACATTATTTAGTGCTTTAAATTCTCCGAAATTTTTTGAAACGCCTTTAACTTCTAATAAGTTATTCATTCGTGATTTTAATTGTAGTATTTGGTAAATATATTAATAGTTATAAATCCTTTTTGGGTTAAATTGATATTTGTAAAGGCTATTTATAATTGAATAACATATTAATTAACTAATTTAATAAGTATTCATTTAATTACACGTTTTTAATAAAAAAATAACATTTCATTAAAAACAAAACCCACCCTTAAAAAAGATTAAGGATGGGAAAAAAATTGCTATGAAAAAGAAAAATTATCACTAAAACAGGTTTAGCGATAAACCAAATATAGTTTTTTTTTCTTAAAAACTGTTAAAATTAAATAAGAACTTTTAAAAAATTAAGGCATTTTTAATAAAGCCTTAAAATGTCTTATTTTTACGAAAACATATCCTTTACTTTTTCAAAAAATGATTTATCGGTACTTTCTGGTTTAGGTGAGAAATGCTCATCATTTTGCATACTTTCAAAAAACTCGCGTTGTTGTTTGTTTAACGTTTTAGGAGTCCACACATTAACATGTACTAATAAATCGCCCTTACCATAGCCATTAATGCTTGGAATTCCTTTTCCGCGTAAGCGTAAAATTTTACCAGACTGCACGCCTGCATCAACCTTAATGCGAACTTTACCGCTTACTGTATCTATTTCTTTAGATGTTCCTAAAACAGCTTCTGGATAACTTATGTACATATCGTAATGTAAGTTATCGCCCTCACGTTGTAATTTTTCGTGTTGCTCTTCTTCGATAACGACAATAATATCGCCCGAAATACCATTACCAGGGGCTTCGTTTCCTTTTCCTGAAACTTTTAATTGCATACCATCTACAACACCTGCAGGTATTTTAATAGATACTGTTTCTTCTACAATCTTTAAACCTTGGGCATCGGCATCGGCTGGTTTACTGTCTATGGTTTGACCAGCGCCACCACAATCGTTACATGGTGCCGAGGTTTGCATTCTTCCTAAAATGGTATTGGCTATACGAGTTACCTGCCCTGTACCATGACATGTTGGACATGTTTTATAAGTAGTGCCTGGCGCCTGAACTTTACGTTTTACTTTTATTTTTTTCTCGACACCGTTGGCTATTTCTTCTAAAGTTAATTTTACACGAATGCGTAAATTACTTCCTTTTACACGACGTTGGCTACCGCCTCCAAAACCTGAGAAACCGCCACCAAAGCCGCCGCCGCCGAAAATATCGCCAAACTGACTGAATATATCATCCATATTCATGCCGCCGCCGCCAAAACCGCCGCCGTTTTCAAATGCTTGATGACCAAATTGATCATAACGCGCTTTTTTGTCGGCATCACTCAATACCTCATAAGCCTCGGCTGCTTCTTTAAACTTGCTTTCGGCTTCTTTGTTATCTGGATTTTTATCTGGATGAAATTCAATAGCCTTCTTACGATAAGCTTTTTTAATTTCTGCTGCCGTTGCGCCTTTACTAATTCCTAATATTTCGTAATAATCTCTTTTTGCCATTTTATTGTTTTATTGTCCAATTACTACCTTTGGAAAACGTATTACTTTATCTCCTAACTTGTATCCTTTCTCGATTACATCGATAATTTTACCTTTTAAATCTTCGGTTGGAGCTGGTATTTGTGTGATGGCTTCATGGTTATCTGCATTAAAAACATCGCCTTGAGCTGCCTCAATAACCTCAAGTCCTTTTTGTTGTAGCGTTGTTTTTAACTTATTACTAATAAGTTCAACACCTTTTAAAAGATCTTTTTCTTCGGTTTTAGAAATTTCAGCATAAGCTCTGTCAAAATCATCAATAACAGGTAATAAAGACACCATCACATCTTGACTTGCTGTTTTAAATAATTCGATACGTTCTTTAGAAGTACGTCTTTTATAATTTTCGAATTCAGCAAATAAGCGTAAAAACTTGTCTTTTTCTAGTTTTAATTCCTCCTGAAGTTTATCTTCAACTGATTGTTCTTCAACAACTTGCTCATCAACTTCAACTGTTTCATTTTCCACAGTTTCTAATTGCTCCTTTTCTATATCGTTTTGACTTTCTTTTTTACTCATGGTTGTAACTTAAATTTTTGTACAAATACTAAAATTAGTTGGCAAAAGTACTGCCATTATTGTAAAAATGTCATAATGTCACAAAATATTTTTTTCCAAACAGTTTAAGATGGAAGAAAAAAACTTGGGAATTGTCTCTTAAACGTATTTTAAAGTAAATCTTCTAGGGCTGGTTGTAAATGATGGTATTGGAAATAAAAGCCTGTATCTTCAATTTTTTTCGAGCTTACCCGCTGACTTTCGAAAAGAAGTACGTGCATATCTCCTAAAATTAATTTCATTACAAATTGGGGAATATTAGGTAAGAATAATGGCTTATGTGTTACAGATGCAATTACTTTAACCAATTCGTTATTTGTTACCGGATTTAGAGCAACACCGTTATAAACACCAGGTAATTGATGCGTTAAAACATGCATAAACATTTGAGATAAATCATCTAAATGAATCCAGGATTGCCATTGCTTCCCAGAGCCAAATGCGGCTCCTACTCCAAATTTTACGGGCTTTACCATTTCTTGAAGCGCACCACCTTTATTAGATAAAACAAGACCTATTCGTATTTTTGATACCAAAATATCTAATTTTGAAAACGCATCCACTTCATCTTCCCAAACCTTTGCTACTTCACTTAAAAAAGACGTTTTTGTAATCTTAAAAGACTCATCGTAGTAATTGATAAGGGAATCGGGATAAATACCTATGGCACTTGCTGATATTACCTGTTTTATATGATGCGTTTCACCTTTTAAACTATTTACCAGTAACCTAGTACTATCTCTTCGACTGGATAAAATAACTTTTTTATAAGATGTAGTCCATCGTTTAGAAATAGTAGCACCTGCTAAATGAATAATAGCATCTACACCATTAAAACAAGCTTTATCAATGGCTTCTTTTTCTGGATTCCAGTAAAACCCTTTATAATTTTCGCTTACTTCTAATTTAGACTTACTTGTTGTTAAGTAATGAACTGCAATATTCTTTTTCAAACAAAGTTTTACTAATTCCTGCCCAATTAAACCTGTAGCTCCGGTAATTAAAACTTTCATATTCAATTTTTATATAAAAATACGAAAAGCATATGGCTCTTCTGTAACTTTTATGTAAGGTTTAACAATTGATTTGATTGTTGTGAAGAAATATTAAAAGCTATTTATTTTAATATTTGCTTCAATTTTAGAGTACTTAAAATAATAGTATTAAACTTTTATAAGTCCTACTATTTCTTAATAGCGCGTAACATTTCGCGTTTACCGGGTGGGCCAGGTAATCGTTCGACTAAAAAACCAACTTCCTGCATCGCTCTGCGAACACTTCCTTTTGCTGCATAGGTTACTAAAACACCGTTTTTTTGTAAAGAGCGATACATTTTTTCAAAAATAGAAGCTGTCCATAATTCGGGTTGTACTCTCGCTCCAAAAGCATCGAAATAAATGAGGTTGTATTTGTTTTCATCTTCAATTTCATGAAAAAATAATTGCTTTTTATTTATTGAAAAATAATTGGTAATAGAAGTCCATGCTTCCCATGGAGATGTATGCAATTGTTGAAAATAATTTTGGTGTTGCGCTGCTTGTAATTGGTTTGGATAATTTAATTGAGATACTTCTTCTTGAGATACCGGGTAAGCTTCTATACCTGTATATTGAATTTTAAGTTTAAGTTGTTCTGCTTCTAAAAAGGTAATAAACGCATTAAGTCCGGTGCCAAATCCAATTTCTAAAATATTTATTGCTTTATTATTTTGGGTGGTATTGGTGGCTTCGTTAAATCGATAAAAATCCAATCCGTTTTTAATAAAAACATGATAAGCCTCTTGAATAGCGCCATGTTTTGAGTGGTATTGTTCATCCCAGTCTGGCAAATGAATGGTAGACGACCCATCGCCAGTAATAACTATTTCTCTTTTCAAATTTATTGTTTTATTAAAACACCATCTGCCTCAAAAGACAATGTACGCTTTGGTTTTGTGATTGTTAAAATTTCTGCTTCTGTTTTACCAGCATCTTGGGCGTAATGCCTTTGCTCTTCAACAGAAACTTCTTCAATAAAAGCTTTACCATTTAAAACAACTTCTTTTCCAGAGATATCTTTAGGAACGAAAAAAGCGTAATCTTTAAATTTTACCATAACCTGTTCACCGTTTTCCAAATCTAAAGTCATCCAACAGCCTTTAGCCTGACAAACATCTTTTGCTTTTGCTTCAAATTTTATTTGAACACGCTCGCCTGCTTTTAAATTATTATGTTGATTGGTAACCTTATCTAATTGTAAGGCATCGGTTGCAGAAATTTGTTTTCCAAAACTATCATATTTATTGTTGTCTTGACAAGAACTTATAAAAAATGCAAAAACAAAGAGAAACAATACTTTCTTTATCATAATTATATAAAACTTTTAAAGATTTGTTGTAAATATAACGCTTTTTTAAAATCGTTTTTACTTAAATTTGTAACGTAAAATAACAATATTTATGAGCGAAATAATCAACGACATAGAGATTATAAAAACAGAAGCTACTAAAATTAATGAAGTAGATTTTGATAACTTAGCTTTTGGAAGTGTTTTTTCTGACCATATGCTAGAGTGCGATTTTAAAGATGGTAAATGGCATGCCCCTAAGGTGGTACCTTATCATCCAATTACTTTAGATCCTTCTGCAAAGATTTTTCATTACGGACAATCGGTTTTTGAAGGTATGAAGGCCTACAAAGATGCTAAAGGAGATGTCTATTTGTTTCGCCCGTTAGAGAATTTTAAGCGTTTAAATATTTCATCAAAACGTTTGGCGATTCCCGAGTTACCAGAAAGTTATTTCATGGATGGTTTAAAAGCCTTATTGGAAGTAGATAAAGCTTGGATTCCGCAACAAGAAGGTAGTTCGCTTTACATAAGACCCTTTGTTTTTGCATCTGGAAACGGGTTTCATGCATCGCCGGCAAATGCTTATAAATTTGTAATATGTACGGCTCCATCTGGCGCTTATTTTTCTGGAAAAGTGAAAGTTTTAATTGAACAAACTTACTCGCGTTCTGCTAATGGTGGTGTTGGTTTTGCTAAAGCTGGTGGTAATTATGCTGGACAATTTTATCCAACACAATTGGCTGTAGAGAAAGGTTACCAACAAGTAATCTGGACCGATGATACAAACCACGAATTTATAGAAGAAGCAGGTGCTATGAATATTTTTATTCGTATTAACGACACCTTAATTACTGGTCCAACCAGCGATCGTATTTTAGATGGTATTACCAGAAAAAGTATTATAGATATCGCAAATGCGGAAGGTATTCCGGTTGAAGTTAGAAAGATTTCGGTACACGAAGTTGTTGAAGCTGCTAAAAACGGAACTTTAAAAGAAATGTTTGGTGCTGGTACAGCTGCCGTTATTTCTCCGATATCTGGTTTTGGTTATAAAGATTCTGATTACGATTTACCTGAATTAGATAATACGTATGCCAACAGATTGAAAAAAATTATAACCGATATACAAACAAACAAGTCTGAAGATCCGTTTGGATGGCGATATAAACTCTAATAAATTCGATTTTTAATAAATAAAAAAAGAGAAGCACTTGCTTCTCTTTTTTATTTAGATTTTATTTAGCCAGAACAGCAGCAATATCGGGTTTAAAATAATTAGGCCCTTTTAATACTTTACCATCTTCTCGGTAAATAGGCTGACCATCTTCACCCAATTTACTCATATTACTTCGTTGTATTTCTTCAAAAACTTCTTCAATTTTATGTTGCATTCCATGTTCTATAATAGTACCACACAAAATATACAGCATATCCCCCAAAGCATCGGCAACTTCAACTAAATCATTATTATTGGCTGCTTCAAGATATTCCTCGTTTTCTTCTTTCATTAAATTAAATCGCAGGGTATTTTTTTCAATTCCCAAATCGGCTTTAGGTGTTTCTCTATGCCCAATTTTAAATGCTGTATGAAATGCTTTAACGGCCTCAATTTTATTCTTCATATTTTTTTTATTTGAAATATTTATAAAGATAATAATATCATCAATATTCTTTAAATTTGCTTAAAATTAGTTATATGTTTAGTAAAGGTCAAATTATTTTTGGTATTCTATTTTTTATAGTTTTTGCTATGGTTATAGCTTACACTTACAAGAAAGATTTTAAGCTTCATAAAAAATTTTATGCCGGTAGTATTTGGATACTTTTAGCTTTTATTGGTTTTATTTTAGCCATTGCAGCTATAAAATTTATTTTTAAATAACTAGCTTTCAGTGAATTAAAAAATAAAATAAAAAATATTCATTTTATCACGCAACCTTTTTAGTTTTCACACATCTTGTTAGTAACTAAGCTAAAAAATTATACCATTATGAATGTTTTGTTAATTATATCGGCACTTCTTTTAGTTAATGCAATTCTTTTAATTTTTAGTGTAAACGAAAAAACAGAACCTTGATTCATGTAGTTTTCTTAAAAACTATTTCCTCTTTAAGGCATTACTGCAAACTATATACAAGAAGTATTTAATTATTATCTTTGTTTTAATTCCCTAATAAACAATTAATGAAATTCATTAAATACCTTCTATTTTTAGTGCTTATAGGATTTATAGGTGTTTCGGTTTACATTGCTGTGCAGCCTAATTCATTTAAAATAACCAAAAAATATACTATTAATGCTCCCGCATCGGTGGTTTTTAATTATGTTAATAATTTAAAAAACTGGAAGCATTTTGATTCCTGGAGTGCCTTTGAAAATGTTAACACATTAAATTCTATAAACGGTGAAGGACAACTAAATACCATTCAATCAAACCCTGAAAATTCCATTTTACAGGAACTCACTTTTGATGATTTACCCAACTCCAACATCACTTGGTCTTTCTCGACAACTAAAAACAAAACCACCGAAATAAGTTGGACCCTTTCTACAGAAAGTATTCCTTTTAAAAATAAAGCTTACAATTTAATATATGGAGGCAAGGAACATATAATTGCCAAACATTACGCCGAAACTTTAAAAAAATTAGACAGTGCTGTTATAGCTAGTATGAAAGTTTATAAAATTAAAGTTAATGGCAGCACTAACTATGGCGGCGGTTATTACTTATACACTACAAACTCTTGTAAAATTGATGAATTAGACGAAAAGCTAAAATCTAGCATGCGTAAGGTGACCGCTTTCGCTGAAAAAAACAACATTGTTATCGCTGGTTTACCATTTATTTATTATTTGAAAAGAGACAGCATAAATAATGCCACTACTTTTGAATGTTGCATACCTACAACCGAACAAATAATTTCAACTGAAAGCGACATACTTACAGGTCAAATAATTCCTTTTGAAGCTATAAAAACCACATTACAGGGAGACTATTCCAATATTAATGAAGCCTGGAATACGACTTTAAACTATATTTCTAAACAAAATTTAGTATTCCCTGAACATGGTACGGTAATTCAAACATTTTTAAACGATTCTAATGCAGTTCCTAATCCCGCCAATTGGTTAACCGAAATTTATTTTCAGGTTCAACCTAAAGACACCGAAGTTGTAATAGAAAATTAATGTTTTTTATAAGCCTTTACCCCTGCTAATATTCGCGTGTTTAAAAAATTTTCTCTGGGTACAATGGGACAAGAGTATTTATCGTTGTAAGCACAATAAGGATTGTAAGCCTTGTTAAAATCGATAATTAAAGTATCGCCTTCGGGTATTTTGCAATCAATATAACGACCGCCACCATAACTTTCAGAACCACAAGTTAAATCTAAAAAAGGTAAAAATAAATAATCTTCATATCCAGAAACTGTCATTAAATCTTCCCCTTGATAAAGGTTTAATTGGTAGCTTTCACCTTTTATTTGAAAACTCAAAACACCATAAACACGCTCACTAGACACCCTATTGGTTGTTGTTTTCATTTTAAAAAATTCTGAATTTGTTAAACGCTTTATATGTGCTTTAACTACAAAAGCAGAATCTACTTCAAAAAAATCTAATCCTTGAAAATCTTTTATATCTTCTTCCTTTAGTGGTGATTTTGTAACATCTTTAAATTGGGCATTTAACTGTTTTTGAAATGCTGTTTCTCCTAAAACTGGTTGCTTGTTTTGAGAACAACTTATTAAACAATTTACGAGTACAAAAAAGGTTAAAAATGTTTTCATTATATCTTAATTTCATTTTCAAAAGTACAATATTAGGTAATTAGTTATATAAAATGGTGCTTCATTTATTTGTTAAAAAAGGGCATATAATCTATTAAACTTTGGGATACTCCATTTTCAATTTTTTATCTTTGAAATTCATTTCAATTAAATCAAATCTCACAAATTTTGAAAAACGAATTAGACGTTATAATTATTGGAGCCGGCCCCATTGGAATTGCTTGTGCATTAGAATGTAAAAAAAATGGGTGGCATTATTTAGTTTTAGAAAAAGGTGCTTTAACCAATTCTATTTTTAATTATCCTAAAAACATGACTTTTTTTTCTACTTCAGAAAAAATTGAGATTGATGATATTCCTTTTATAAGCAATAAACCCAAACCCAACCGTGACGAAGCTCTGGAATATTACAGACGCGTTGTGACTTCTAATAAACTTAATTTTCACTTGTATGAAAAAGTAAAAACGGTTACTAAAAATGAAGATTTATTTCATGTCGTTTCAGAAAAAAACGAATATATAGCTAAAAAAGTTATCGTTTCTACAGGTTTTTACGACATCCCCCAACTATTAAATGTTGAAGGTGAAAATCTACCCAAAGTAACACATTATTACAAAGAAGCCCATAAGTATGCGCTGCAAGACGTAATTATTGTTGGAGCAAGTAACTCATCGGTTGATGCAGCTTTAGAAATATGGAGAAAAGGCGGCAATGTTACTATGGTTATTAGAGGAGAATCGATTGGAGAACGTGTAAAGTATTGGGTTCGCCCCGATATTATAAATAGAATTAATGAGGGCAGTATAAAAGCTTATTTTAACTCTGAAATTATTAAAATAAACGAATTTTCGGTAGACATAAAAACGCCTACAAAAAATATAAATATTCTAAACGATTACGTTGTTGCATTAACAGGTTATTTGCCTGATTTCAATTTTTTAAAGAGCATGGGGATTTCTATTTCAAACGACGACAAAGAAATACCAACTTATAATCCAGATACCATGGAATCTAACATTGATGGATTATATCTTGCTGGCGTAATTTGTGGTGGTAATGAAACCCACAAATGGTTTATAGAAAACTCTAGAATTCATGCTAAAATGATTGCCAATCACTTAAAAGAAACTATTTAAAATTATTTAATAGGTTTTAATTCTTTATATCGAATGACATGAGAAAGTACAATTTGCGTTTTAGTTTCTCCGTAAATAATTAGTTGATCTATAAAAGTTTCTAAGTGTTTTTGGTTTTTTAACACCACTTCCATAACAATATTTTCATTACCTGTAATTCTGTAACAATTTAAAACTTCGTCGTAGGTTTTAACTTTTTCAAGAAAAGGTTTAAGTTTACCAATAAAGGCTCGAAGTGTTATTATAGCTTTTAATTGATATCCGGTATCTAGTGGCGAAATTATTGTTTTATAGCCAAGTATAATGCCGGCATCTTCCATTTTCTTAATACGCTCTGAAACAGCTGGCGAACTAATACCAACTTTTCTTCCAATTTCTGCATTAGATTGTCGAGCATTATCCTGCAGACAATTTAAAATCTTCCAACTTAAAGCATCTAAATTCATTTTGAAGGTATTTAAATTATAAAAAATTAAATATTAAAGTAAATATACATTTTTACATTAATATTTAAAGAGGAAAATGAATTCTTGTGAGTAATTTTGATATATATGTTAAGATAAAAAGAGTATGCTTTCTAAAACCCCATCAAACCTATCGGAATTACCGATTTATAAAAAAGCTATAGAGATTTTTGCTCTATCGCAAAGCATTTCTATGTATTTAAATCATGATTTATCTGGTTTAAAAGAGGATGGTTCAGAAGACACTAATATATACTTTTCTGGAGATATTGTACAACAATCGGTTTCTTTAGCTCCTGAAATTTTAAATGCCGAGTTAGAACGTTATTCAGATAAAAAACACAAGCACATTGCTTCTTTAAAGCGTTTAACAAATATGCTCTACAAAAATTCTTATAGATTAGAACGCTCTAACAGCAATGGAAAAGATTTTTTACCCGTTTTAAGAAGCGAATTAAAAAAGTTTAAGCAACTGCAAAGAACTTGGTTGTTAACCTTATAAAATAAAAAAACACTCATTATTTGAGTGTTTTTTAACTCAAAAAGAATCCCTCTTTTTGTTAAATTGAGAATAAGCAATTATTATACTTTTTACAAGGAAAGTAAAATCTCATGCTAAAATATAGAAATTAACAAATGTTAACACAAAAAATAATTATTTTACTTGATATATGTCAATTTTGATTTTGATTTTAAATCATATTCAAAGGAATTCTCTATTCTAGAAAGTGTTTCTGGTCGCATATTAAGTAGCGACGCCATGTATTTTTTTGGTAATCGATCTATAATTTGTGGTGACATTATTTTTAAAAAATATTTATATCGACCCCTGGCAGTTGGTATTCTAGCCATAAAAGCACGATGTTCTGAAAACACATAATATTCTTCCATTAGTATTCTGTTCAAAATAGACATTTCTTTAAAATTATCTAAAGCGTAATGCATATCTTCATAACTTAAACTTTCTGTATAAGTTTCCTCTAAACACTGAATATTTTCTTGTGCCGGTTGATTAGAAAAATAACCTAAAATAGAAGTAACCATTTGATTATCTGTACTTACCCAAGTTGTAATTTCTTTATTATCGTAATCAAAATAACCTCTAACAAGACCTTGCCTTATAAGATGCAATCTGTTACAAACACCGTCCTGTTTAACAATATACTCACCTTTTTTATAGTGAGTACAAACAAGTGATTCGGATAAGAATTTATTAAGTGCTTTAGATAGTGGGTAAACAGAATTTAACATTACTATACTATAATAGCTCTTATATTTAGTATTTGACATTCAATTTTTTTTTTGGGAAAATTTTTGCAAAAGATATAAAAAAATGCTGTAATTTTTACATGTTTCTTCGATATTGGCCACCTACTTCAAACAAGGCCTTTGTAATTTCTCCTAAACTACAGGTTTTACAAACATTCATTAAAGCCTCAAAAATATTCTCATTTTTTATAGCTGTGTTTTGTAAATCTTTTAAAACTGCTTCGTAATGGTGAGATTTATGTAGATTTTGAAGTGTTTTAATTTGATTTTGCTTTTCGTCCTCTGTTGCACGAATAACCTCTGAAGGTATAACTGTTGGTGACCCTGAAGCACTTAAAAACGTATTAACTCCTATAATTGGAAATTCACCATTATGTTTTAAAGTCTCATAATACAAACTCTCTTCCTGTATTTTACTACGCTGATACATAGTTTCCATAGCACCTAAAACCCCGCCTCGCTCGGTTATTCTATCGAATTCTAACAAAACGGCTTCTTCAACCAAGTCGGTTAACGCTTCAATTATAAAAGATCCTTGAATTGGATTTTCATTTTTTGTTAACCCTAATTCTTTGTTTATAATTAATTGAATAGCCATGGCTCTTCTTACTGATGCTTCGGTTGGTGTTGTAATAGCCTCATCATAGGCATTGGTATGTAACGAATTACAATTATCGTAAATCGCATATAGTGCCTGTAACGTAGTTCGAATATCGTTAAAATCTATTTCTTGAGCATGCAGGCTTCTACCTGAAGTTTGAATATGATATTTTAACATTTGAGCCCTCGCATTGGCTCCATATTTATGTTTTAAGGCTTTGGCCCAAATTTTTCGAGCAACTCGACCTATTACGGCATATTCCGGATCGATGCCATTGGAGAAAAAGAAAGATAAATTGGGTCCAAAATCGTTTATATTCATCCCGCGAGACAAATAGTATTCAATATAGGTAAAGCCGTTAGACAAAGTAAATGCCAATTGTGAAATAGGATTTGCGCCTGCTTCTGCAATATGATATCCCGAAATAGAAACCGAATAAAAATTACGTACTTTATTTTTAATAAAATATTCCTGTACATCACCCATTAATTTCAGGGCAAATTCAGTTGAAAAAATGCAGGTGTTTTGCGCTTGATCTTCTTTCAAAATATCGGCCTGAACGGTTCCTCGAACTTGAGACAAGGTTTTATATTTTATATCATTATAAACGGCTTCCGGTAAAACCATATCACCTGTAACTCCCAGAAGCATCAGGCCTAAACCATCGTGATCTTCTGGTAAGGCACCGTGATATTTTGGCCTTTCGATCCCTTTTTTTCCATAAATAGCTTCAATTTTTGACTCTACGTCTTTAATAAGCCCATGTTCTTTTATATAAATTTCGCATTGCTGATCGATAGCGGCATTCATAAAGAAACCGAGCATCATAGGTGCTGGTCCGTTAATTGTCATACTTACCGATGTCATTTCATCGGCTAAATTAAATCCGGAATACAACTTTTTGGCATCATCCAAACAACAAATACTAACACCGGCATTACCAATTTTACCATAAATATCGGGCCTTAAATCGGGGTCGTTGCCATAAAGCGTTACACTATCGAAGGCTGTTGAAAGTCTTTTTGCAGGTAAGCCTTTGCTAACATAATGAAAACGTCGGTTGGTACGCTCAGGGCTACCTTCTCCCGCAAACATTCTAGTAGGATCTTCACCGGTGCGCTTAAACGGATATAAACCAGATGTAAAAGGAAATTCACCAGGCACATTTTCCTGTAAAACCCAATTTAATATATCGCCCCAAGCCTTATATTTAGGCAAAGCAACTTTTGGTATTTCTAAATGCGATAAGGTTTTAGAGTGTGTTGCTATTTTAATTTCTTTGTCTCTTACTTTAAATGAATAGGTAGAATTTTTATACTTGTTTAATTTTTCATTCCACCCTAAAATTATTTCCCAATTATCTGGGTGTAAATGGCGTTTTACATAATCAAATTCGGCCAATAATAATTTTACAAATGCTTGCTTGTTGGTATCTTTTAATTGGATTTTATTGGCATCTATTCCATGTACATTCAATTCAATTTCAACCTCTGAAACAGATTGTAATGTTTTATAAATAGCATATAATGTTTGTGCTACATCAACTTGTTTTGATGCTGTTTTATCGTAATTTCTATTATTTTCGGCTATTTCAGATAAATAACGCGATCTGGATGGCGGAATAATAAATGTTTTTTCTGATGCGCTTGAAACTTGAAAATTAGAAGTTAAAGTTGATGTTGTTTTTTCATTTATTTTACTAATAACAGCCCTGTAAAGCCTGTTCATTCCGGGATCATTAAATTGAGAGGCCATCGTGCCAAAAACAGGCATGTCGTCTGGAGATACGTCCCAAAGATTATGGTTTCTAGCAAACTGCTTTTTTACATCGCGTAAGGCATCTAAAGCACCTCTTTTATCAAATTTGTTAATAGCTACCAAATCTGCAAAATCAAGCATATCAATTTTTTCTAGTTGTGTGGCGGCTCCAAACTCGGGCGTCATCACATACAAAGAAATATCGCTATGTTCAATTATTTCGGTATCACTTTGTCCGATTCCCGAAGTTTCTAAAATAATTAAATCGAAGGCCGCAGCTTTTAAAACTTCAACAGCTTCATTTACATACTTAGAAAGCGCCAAATTAGATTGTCTGGTAGCTAAACTTCGCATATAAACCCTAGAATTATTTATGGCGTTCATTCGAATTCTATCCCCTAAAAGAGCACCGCCCGTTTTTCGTTTTGAAGGGTCTACCGATATTATACCAATGGTTTTCTCTGGAAAATCAATTAAAAACCTGCGAACCAGTTCATCTATTAAACTTGATTTTCCTGCGCCCCCCGTACCGGTAATTCCCAAAACTGGTGAAGCTGAATTTTTATTCAGTTCTTTTATTTTTAATAAGGTATCATGCGCCAAGTCCGGATCATTTTCGGCGAAAGAAATAATATTTGCAATAGTTTTAGGGTCCTTGTTGGATAGCGTAGAAACATCAAAATGCTGAGGAAAATTAATTTTAAAATCTGATTTCTCAACCAAATCGTTAATCATGCCCTGTAAACCCATAGCTCTGCCATCGTCCGGCGAATAAATTCGGGTAATGCCATAATCCATTAAATCTTTAATTTCAGAGGGCAGTATAACACCACCGCCGCCACCAAAAATTTTAATATGCCCCATATTTCTTTCCTGAAGCAAATCGTACATGTATTTAAAATACTCATTATGCCCGCCTTGATATGAGGTTAAACAAATGGCATTTACATCTTCTTGAATGGCTGTATTAACAACCTCTTCAACGCTTCTGTCATGTCCTAAATGAATAACTTCAACACCTGTAGACTGAATAATTCTACGCATAATGTTAATAGATGCATCATGCCCATCGAAAAGAGCTGCTGCAGTTACAATACGAACTTTATTTTTGGGCTTATAGAGGTTAACGGACATGGATATAGAAAATAAATTAATTAATAACTATCAAATTTACGAAATATTCAAAAAAACAATCTAATTATAAATGATTATCGAAAATTAGATGTATTAGGCACGCTTCATTAATTTTTAATTTAATTTTGAATGCCTTTTTATATTTAAAATAAAGTAAATATAAGATGTTAGAACAAAGCAAAAGATTAAAAAGCATGAATAAAATTACACTTTTAGTACATTGTAAAGATCGATCAAATATAATTGCAACTGTAACTAATTTTATTGCCAAAAATGAAGGAAATATTGTTTATTTAGATCAACATGTAGATAGAGATCAAAATGTTTTTTTCATGCGACTTGAAGCCGAGTTTTTTCACGATTCTTTTTCTACCGAAAGCTTTAAAGAAGATTTTAAAACCAATTTAGCTGAAGTATTTGAAATGAAGTGGCGTATTTATTCTTCGCACAAAAAACCAAAAATGGCGCTATTTATTTCTAAGTACGACCATTGTTTGTACGATTTATTGGGTCGTTACAATTCTGGCGAACTCAATTTAGAAATTCCTTTTATAATTAGTAACCATCTAGATTTAAAACCAATTGCAGATAGCTTTAAAATACCATTTTATCACGTTCCAGTAACAAAAGATACAAAACCCGAAGCAGAAAAAGCGCAATTGGAATTGTTAGAAAAATTTGAGATTGATTTTATTGTATTGGCAAGGTATATGCAAATTATTTCTCCGAAATTGATAGAAAAATATCAAAACAAAATAATAAACATTCACCATTCGTTTTTACCTGCTTTTGTTGGCGCAAAACCTTATCATTCGGCATTTAAACGAGGCGTAAAAATAATTGGAGCGACTAGTCATTACGTAACAGAAGAACTAGATGCGGGCCCCATTATAGACCAAGGCGTTACCCGTGTTTCGCATACCCATTCTATAGAAGATTTAATTGCAAAAGGTAGAGATTTAGAAAAAATAGTACTGGCTAATGCTGTAAAATTACATACCAACAGAAAAGTGATGGTTTACAATAACAAAACAGTAATTTTTTCTTAAAACTAATTAACTCTATTTAAACTAACGGCTTGTTTTAATAAACTTTGTAAAACTGGATTATAATTTTTTTCCAGGCTTTCATCTTGAAATCTAATTAATAAAGGCATTAATTTATGCATGCCTTTTATGTCCTTTAATTTTAAAAACTGCTTTTTCCACAATTTAAAAAGGGCGTCAATAATTTCAGGATTCTTATGGTAATTATTATTTATTTGATTTGTTATACTTTTTAAATAACTTTTAAAAAGCAAAGGATTCCTGCATAAACGAATAAATAGGGCATTAATTTCTACTTTAAGTTCGGCTTCAGAATTCAAACTCTTCACTATAAAATCTTTTCTTTCATATTTAGAATTACATGCTATTAAAAAAAATACATCCTGAATTAAATATTCACAAGAAACAGGCGCGTAGTAATAAATTTCCACACCCAGATTCGTATTAATTATAAGTAATTTATTTTTTATGAGGTCTTTTAAAAATAATTGAAAGGACTCCAATTGCTTGGAAGAAATTATTAATTCTCGCTTTAAATTTTTAGTTGAAAAACTAACCATTCTAATAGTATCCATAGCATGTAATTGAATTATAATCAATAAAAGATACCAAAATTTACGATTACACAAAAATACATTAATAAAAATTAACAAATAAATATAATTTGATTTACGATTAGAAAATTAATTCTTACAATTATTTAAAATAAAATGTGGCTAAAAACGTACATGTTGTGTCTAAAAGTTTGTAGTTTTATTTAAAAAAATTTTAGAAAAAAGCTACGTAATATAAGACGTATTAATTTAGAATTATAAAAATCCTGAATTTTAGAACGACTTAATAGCAACTAAAAGACACCTCTCTGGTGTCTTTTTTATTTTAAAAAATTTTGATTAAATAAATAACTAAACTATTTTAACAAAACGTAAATTTAGAGTGCAATTATAATTTTTCGCTAAACAAACAATATTTAAAAGTTTAACTTTAAAAACTAAATACCTTAAAAATCTTTTTTCAATAAATTATTTCCCTTCTAAGAAGGTTATATTTGTAAAATATTAAAAAAATAAAAATGATAAGAAAAATTTTAGTCTTCGCATTAATTTTGAATTTAACTGCCTGCGCAGAATTGCAGCAAGTAGTAAATCAACTGCCGCAAACTGGAAACACCGGTGTTTTGGGTAACGATCAAATAGCTATGGGATTAAGACAAGCCTTAGACCTTGGCATAGAAAAACAAGTGAGTAAACTAACCCAAGTTGATGGTTTTTATAAAAATGATTTGGTTAAAATTTTATTACCACAAGAATTGCAAAAAGTTGATAAAGCTTTACGCGATATTGGATTAAGTAAACTTGCCGATGAAGGTTTAAAAGTATTAAACAGAGCTGCAGAAGATGCTGTTAAAGAAGCTACTCCCATTTTTGTTGATGCCGTTAAAGGAATAACTTTTGCTGATGCCAAAAATATTTTACTAGGCAGCGATAATGCAGCAACCCAATACTTAACAGGTAAAACTGAAACTGTTTTATACAATAAATTTAAGCCTGTTATTAATAATTCTTTCTCGAAAGTTGGAGCCGATAAAATTTGGAGCAACCTAATAAATAAATATAATAGCATTCCTTTTACAAGTGATGTAAATCCCGATTTAACAGATTATGTTACAAGCGAAGCTTTAGAAGGTGTTTATACCATGATTGCTGTTGAAGAAAAGGAAATACGCACTAAATTATCATCTAGAACTACCGATTTATTAAAGAAAGTTTTTGCGCTTCAAGATTAAAAACTCAATAAAAAACAATGCAATAAAACTGTTGATTTTAGTGAAATCAGCAGTTTTTTTATTTATCAATTATTATAAATTCTACTTACCTCTTCAGAGCTTTTAATACCTGAGCTATAATTCATAAAAAAAAATTCTGTTATTTTTTGATTCTAAATAAAAAAATGTATATTTAAATGCCTGTTAATCAAATATCTAATGAGTAGAATTTATCATATAAAAAACGATCAAGAAAAGTTAAAAGCACGTTACAAAGAACTTATAGAACAAGCTTACAATTTTAGACAAACCGATTCTGCATTAAGCGATATATCAGAATATAAAGCCATAAAGTTACTTTACAAACTAAGCAGGTTAAAATACCTATCTTCCGAACACTTAAAAACCTCCATTTAAATAGTTATCAATTATTTAACTTTTAAATGACATCCAAAAGGATTAAACTATCGTATTTTATAATAAAAAACATTATGAGTACACATTTTTGTAGAGTTGCCCGCATCAAGCCAAATTTAACCAAGTTAACAACTTTAAAAGCCTTAGAACATAAACTTGAACTATTTATTGAAGAGAGAAAAAAATTAGACTTTTCTATAAAAGGTTTAAGCGCAAAGAAGTAAAATAACGAAACGCTTTTATTAGTCTAGAGCCATACCAAGAAAACATTTCTCCATCAACAATAAGCAACTTTGCATTTGGAAATTTTTCTTGCAAGTCGATTTTGTGCCTTTCCTTAAATGGATAAGGTTCACTGGAAAGTAACACCAAATCAACATCATCATAGGTGTGATTATCTAAATCTATTTCCGGATATCTATCGAATGCTTCAAAATAATTTGAAAAATGACATAAATTTAGAAGCGAATTTATAAACGTATGGTTTCCCACAACCATCCAAGGTGATTTCCAAATAAAATATACTGTTTTCAACTTCATTTTATCTTTAATGAATGCATTAAAACATTCAAATTCAGATTTAATTTGTTGTGTTATAAAATTTGCTTTTTGAGACACATTAAAAATAGTTCCATATTGTTTAATGAGTTGAATGCTGTCTTCAATATTTGTTACATCTGAAACATGCACCGCACAAATTTTTTCACAAAAAGCTACAATTTCTTTTGTATTCTCTTCTTTATTACACAGAATAATATCTGGCTTTAACGCCTCAATTTTATCAAAATGAATCTGTTTTGTACCTCCAACAATAGTTGCTTTACGTTTTATATAATTTGGATGAACACAAAATTTGGTAACACCTACCAAAGAAGATTCCAAGCCTAAATCGCAGAGCAATTCGGTTTGGCTAGGAACTAATGAAATAATTCTCAGGGGTGTTTTATGGATTGTTATAACTCTGTTTAGCTGATCTTTAAATTCCATATAATTAGAATTTTAATGATCTAAGATTATATATCTACTTAAAATAAGCATTCAATTCTGCCTCCATTTCAAGTTGTAACTCTTTTGCTTTTTGAGCAGCAACTTCGGCAAAATCTGCATTATTAGAGGCATAAATAATCCCTCTCGAAGAGTTTATTAGCAGACCTACAGTATCATTCATTCCATATTTACAAACGTCTTGCAAGTTCCCTCCTTGTGCACCAACACCAGGAACCAATAAAAAACTGTCTGGAATAATGTTTCTAATATCGGCTAAATATTCAGCTTTTGTAGCCCCTACAACATACATTAAATTCTCTGAATGATTCCATGTTTTAGAAGTTTCTAAAACCTGTTTATATAATTCGGTGTTGTTAACAGATAAGGTTTGAAAATCGAAAGCCCCGGCATTAGATGTCAATGCTAACATGATGGTATGCTTATCTTTAAACGCTAAAAAAGGTTCTACAGAATCTTTACCCATATAAGGCGCAACAGTAACAGAATCGAAAGCTAAATCCTCAAAAAAGGCTTTAGCATACATAGTACTGGTATTACCAATATCGCCACGCTTCGCATCGGCAATGGTAAAAATCTCTGGATAATATTCGTTTAAATATTGAATCGTTTTCTCTAAAGATTTCCAACCTTTTAAACCATAGGCCTCATAAAATGCAGTGTTGGGTTTGTAAGCAACGCATAAATGATGCGTGGCATCAATAATCGCTTTATTAAACGCGAAAATAGGATCTTCTTCTTCTAGAAGTTGTTGAGGAATTTTATTTAAATCGACATCTAATCCTATACACAAAAAGGATTTTTTCTTCTGAATTTCTTTTACTAATTGTTCTGTAGTCATATATAAAAAAGCCTCCAAAAAGAGGCTGTTTATTTAAATTACATGATCGTTTGCTTTTAGCTTTTCGGTGTTTTCGGCTAATTGCAGTTCGTCTATTATTTTTTGAATATCTCCGTTTACAATATTACTTAAGTCGTAAAGCGTTAAACCAATTCTATGATCGGTTACACGCCCTTGCGGATAATTATAGGTTCTAATTTTGGCACTTCTATCGCCACTGGTAACCATACTTCCTCGCTTAGCTGCATCTTCTTCGTTCTTTTTAGCCAACTCCATTTCATATAATCGAGAACGTAATACCTTAAACGCTTTCTCTTTATTTTTATGTTGCGACTTTTGGTCTTGACATTGCGCTACTAAACCTGTTGGTAAGTGTGTAAGCCTAACCGCAGAATAGGTTGTATTTACCGACTGACCTCCCGGACCTGAAGAACAGAAAAAATCAATTCGAACTTCTTTTGGGTTTATTTCAACATCAAATTCTTCCGCTTCAGGAAAAACCATTACTGTTGCTGCACTGGTATGAACGCGCCCTTGTGTTTCTGTTTGTGGCACACGTTGTACACGGTGTACGCCAGCTTCAAACTTTAAAGTTCCATAAACATCTTCACCTGTTACTTCAAATTGAATCTCTTTAAAACCACCATTGGTACCTTCACTAAAATCTACCGTATCAACTTTCCAGCCTTTACTTTCGCAGTATTTAGTGTACATTCTAAATAAATCGCCCGCAAAGATACTTGCTTCGTCACCACCTGTACCGGCACGTAGTTCAACAACCGCATTTTTAGAATCTTCAGGATCTTTAGGAATTAAAAGAAAACGAATTTCATCCTCTAATTTAGGAATACGTTCTTTGGCTTCTTCATACTGCATTTTAGCCATTTCCATCATTTCGGCATCACTTCCGTCGGATATAATTTCTTCTGCTTCCTTTAAGTTATTGGTTACTTCGATATATTCATCGCGTTTTCCAATAAGTACCTTAAGGTCTTTATATTCTTTATTTAAAGCAATGTAACGCTTTTGATCGGTCATGATATCTGGTTGAATGATTAAATCACTAACCTCATCAAAACGTTGCTTTACTATTTGTAGTTTATCTAACATCTCACTTTTTAATTGTGGGCAAAAATACGATAATTTATCTATTTTAATAGATACAAATGATTTCTTGGATTATATTTTATTAACCACATTTAGACGACCCGCAATCTGTACAAGTTAGACAGCCTTCCTGATAAATTAAATTTTCAGAATTACAGCTATCACAAACATGACCTTTGGCAGCAGTTCCATCTTCAACATAATGTTTTAAAGCACGAACTACCCCGTTTTTCCAGGTATTTATCGAGGCGCTATCTAATTGCAAACTATTAATTAAATCGACAATTTTATCGATAGGCATACCATGGCGAAGCGTACTCGAAATTAATTTTGCATAATTCCAGTATTCTGGATTGAATTTATGAGACAACCCTTCAATGGTAGTTTTATAACCTCTTTTATTTTTATATTGAAAATCGTAACGCGTATTACCCTCTTCGTTTTTACTTTTTATAATTAACCCTCGAGTTACCCATCTTGGTATTAAAATTCCATCTTCATCGTCTACTAAACCTGTAAAAATCTCATACGGTTTCTCGTCGATTAGCCCAATAAATGCAATCCATTTTTCTTTATTATTTTGAAAACGAACAACATCGGCTTCTAAAATTTCGGGGCGTTTTGTTGGAAAAGCTGTTAAAGCATCGGGGGCTGGTGTTTCACTCTTTTCGTCGTTTGCAATTAAAACTCCCGAACGGGACCCATCACGATACACGGTAACACCTTTGCAACCAACTTCCCAGGCTTTTAAATACAATTCACCTACCAAATCTTCGGTTACATCACTTGGTAAATTAATAGTTACACTAATGGAATGGTCTACCCATTTTTGAATCGCACCTTGCATACTCACTTTACTTAGCCAATCTACATCATTAGAAGTGGCTTTATAATAAGGCGATTGTTTTATTAAGTCGTCTAATTCCTCTTGAGTGAATTTTTTATTACTATCGATGCCATTTACTTCCATCCATTGCTTAAACCTGTGATGAAAAACCACATATTCTTCCCAAGAATCTCCTACTTCATCAACAAAATCTACACGAATATTTTTATCGTTTGGATTTACTTTACGTCTGCGTTTGTAAACAGGCATAAATACAGGTTCGATACCAGAAGACGTTTGCGTCATTAAGCTGGTGGTGCCCGTAGGCGCTATGGTTAACAAAGCGATATTTCTGCGACCATACTCAAGCATATCGAAGTATAATTTTTCATCTTCATTTTTTATACGCTGAATAAACGGATTATTTTTTTCGCGTTCTGAATCGAAAATAGCAAATGCACCACGATCTTTAGCCGTGTAAACCGATGCCCTGTAAGCTTCAATACACAATGTTTTATGAACTTCTAAAGAAAAAGCATTTCCTGCTTCACTTCCATATTGAATACCCAAAGCAGCCAGCATATCGCCCTCTGCAGTTATACCAATACCGGTGCGTCTGCCTTCTTCGGCTTTCTTCTTAATGTTTAACCATAAATTATATTCTGTAGCTTTTACTTCATCGGTTTCTGGGTCATTTTTAATTTTTTCTAAAACAACATCAATTTTTTCTAATTCTAAATCGATAATATCGTCCATGATGCGTTGTGCAACGGCCACATGCTTTTTAAATAAATTAAAGTTGAACTTGGCATGTTTTGTAAATGGATTTTCAACATATGAAAACAAATTAATGGCCAACAAACGACAAGAATCGTAAGGACATAAAGGAATTTCGCCACAAGGATTCGTAGAAACTGTTTTATAACCTAAATCGGCATAACAATCTGGAACCGATTCATTAATAATAGTATCCCAAAATAAAATACCTGGTTCGGCCGATTTCCAAGCGTTATGAACTATTTTTTTCCAAACATCATTCGCTTTTATAGTTTTTGAATATTTAGGGTTTTCGCTAAAAATTGGATACTTCTGTGTGTACTCGGTATCATTTTTAACCGCTTCCATAAAAGCATCATCAATACGAACCGAAACATTAGCTCCCGTAACTTTACCTTGTTCTAATTTGGCATCAATAAAATCTTCTGAATCTGGATGATTTATAGAAACCGACAACATTAAAGCACCACGACGACCATCTTGAGCAACCTCTCTGGTTGAATTTGAATAACGCTCCATAAAAGGAACAATGCCTGTAGATGTTAATGCAGAATTTTTAACTGGAGAACCTTTGGGTCTTATATGAGATAAATCGTGACCCACACCGCCACGACGTTTCATTAGTTGCACTTGCTCCTGATCTATTTTCATAATACCTCCATAAGAATCTGAATCTCCAGGATTACCTATTACAAAACAATTAGAAAGCGATGCCGTTTGGTAAGGGTTGCCTATACCCGCCATTGGGCTGCCTTGTGGAACAATATATTTGAAATCTTTTATTAATGAAAATATGTCTTCTTCTGAAAGTGGATTCGGGTAAGTCTGTTCTATTCTGGCAATTTCCTTGGCGATACGCTTATGCATATCATCTGGAGTTAACTCATATAAATTACCATTAGAATCTTTTAATGCATACTTATTTATCCAGACGCGAGCTGCTAAATCGTCTCCTTTAAAATATTTTACTGAAGCTTCAAAAGCTTCATCTTGAGTGTAAGCTCTTTGTTGTTCGAGGGATTGAGTTTCTACAGGCATGGTTTAGTTTAATTTTACATTATTACTTAAACAAATAACGTAAAATTTTTAAACTTAAAACATGATAAAAATCAGGAAGTTTACAATAAAAAAATACAAAATATTGATTTTCAATATTTTAAAAATTTATCAACACAAAAAAGTTAACAAATAATTTAATTTTATTTAATTTAAAAAAATTAAAAATCTACAGCAAAACCAATTCCTAAAAACTGTTTCCATTGTACTTTGGCACCTGCTTCATCAAACTCACCTTCAACATCGGTTGGTTTGGAAGTTTTCACATCATTATCGTATCGAATATGAGATCCTAAGCTAGCTTTAATAAAATCGTTCACTTTAAAATTAAAATCTAAACTCCAGTCTATATCAATATTTCCGAATTTATTAATGTAATCGGAATACAAACTCACTTGGTTTTTCAAATCGATATTTTCAACAACTTCCATTTCATAGCTGTTAGTAACTAAAACACCAACCTCTTTCCTGATGCGTTCACCCGGAACGATAATATTTCCTAGAGCATCATAAACCGCTGGCGTTACACCAAAAGCTCCTGCATTAGCCAAATCTTCATCTAAAACAAACGTTGCTTTTAAAGTTAATGGCGAAAAATAAAATGATAACTTTTCGATATTTTTACCATATTCCATACCGCCACCAAAAAACAAATAACCTGGAGCTAATAAAGTAGAAATTGGCTCTTCTTTGTTTGGGTATTTATAACCATTTAATAATTGCGTTCTAAAGTTTAATCTTGCAGAGTAAAACCAATTAGAAATACTATCGGGCTTATATCCAATGTTAGAATTTATTTCTAACAAATCGTCTGTTTTTCTTAATTCTTGAGCCTGCTGCCTGTTAACACCAAAACGTAACAGGGCATTGTTTTTCCAGGAAAAGTATTTATCGTGATAATTAGCAGACGATTCTATACCTAATAAACCAGAAATGGAATTACTACCTCCCGAATTCCAGTTTGAAAATGCTACCTCGCTTAAATAAATAGAACCTTTATTTTTCTGTTCCCATTGCGGACCGTCGTATTTTTTAACTTTTACTTTTAAAAATAAAGAATCTGGTTGCGCTAAACCAATTTGAAAAAAGAAACAAACAACTATTAATAAAAGGTTTTTCATGGGTAATTTAATATTTTATTAACAAAACTACTCTCCTATCAATAACTGTTCCGTTTTTTTATTTTTGATAGAATTTAATAGTTAAACTCTCCAAACTCACTTTTTATTGTAAGCTTTTTATCTTTTGATGCTTCTACCTTACCAATAACCTGAGCGTTAACGTTAAAAGATTTTGAAATTGCTATAATGCCTTCAGCTATTTCTGGAGACACATATAATTCCATTCTGTGACCGCAATTAAATACCTGATACATTTCTTTCCAATCGGTTTTACTCTGCTCTTGAATTAATTTAAATAATGGCGGTATTGGAAACATATTATCTTTAATAATATGAAATTCATCTACAAAATGAAGGATTTTTGTTTGAGCACCACCAGAACAGTGAACCATACCGTGCACGGTTTCACTGTTAAATTGCGATAATATTTTTTTAATTATTGGCGCATAAGTTCTTGTTGGAGACAGCACTAATTGTCCGGCATCGATTGGCGAACCTTCTACAGCATCGGTTAATTTTACTTGACCAGAATACACTAAATCTTCAGGAACGGAAGCATCAAAACTTTCCGGATATTTTTTAGCTAAGTAGTTATGAAACACATCATGTCTTGCCGAAGTTAATCCGTTACTTCCCATACCGCCATTATAAGCTTTCTCGTAAGTTGCCTGACCAAAACTTTCTAGGCCAACAATAACATCGCCAGCTTTAATATTGGCATTATTTATAACATCACTGCGTTTCATACGAGCGGTAACAGTAGAATCGACAATAATGGTTCTCACTAAATCTCCAACATCGGCAGTTTCTCCACCTGTAGAATGTATGGTTACACCAAAAGACTTCAACTCTTCAATAAGTTCTTCGGTGCCATTAATAATGGCAGAAAGTACTTCACCAGGAATTAAGTTTTTGTTTCTTCCTATGGTTGAAGACAACATAATATTATCGGTAGCCCCAACACATAACAAATCATCGATATTCATTATAAGTGCATCTTGAGCGATCCCTTTCCAAACCGAAACATCTCCTGTTTCTTTCCAATACATATAAGCTAAAGAAGACTTTGTTCCTGCACCATCGGCATGCATGATTAAGCAATAATCGTTGTCGTTTGTTAAATAATCTGGAACAATTTTACAGAATGCTTTTGGAAATAAGCCTTTATCTATATTTTTAATAGCATTGTGCACATCTTCTTTTGATGCTGAAACGCCACGTTGAGCGTAACGTTTAGAAACTTCTTGACTCATAGTATTGAATTGTGCTGCAAATTTAATTTTTTTGAATTAAAAAATCCCGGTTTTACCTCGGGATTTTATTTTTTTAGTTCTTGCTTAACACTAGGTTAGATTTGAAACAGAAAATATATTGACTAGCACAACATAAACCTTCAAACAATTTAAGCAATCAATATCTTTAATAGATTATCGAGTAAATAGCAACTCGCGATACTTCGCTAACGGCCAAATTTCGTCGTCTACCAACAATTCTAATTTATCGCAATGATAACGAATGTCTTTAAAAATAGACTTAACATCGAAACAATACGAAGTAGCTTTTTGTGCTATATCGTCCATAGTATTTGCCTTTCTTCGGGCATCTGTCATTTTAGTTACATTGCTGTTAATAGCTTCTATATGCGCAGAAATTTCTTCGATTAATCCCATTTGCTCCTTGGCAACAGTCTTGTATTTATCTTCAAAAATTTCTTTTAAACCTTTTACATTTTCAATTAAAATATTTTGATACTTAACCGCCGTTGGAACAATATGATTTCTAGCTATATCGCCTAAAACTCGACTTTCTATCTGAATGTGCATAATGTAGGCTTCCATCTCAATTTCGTAGCGTGCATGAGATTCAATTTTACTCATAACATTCATTTCCTCAAATAATTCGATGGCCTTAGCTGATATTTTAGCTTTTAAAGCTTCGGGCGTTGTTTTATTATTACTCAAACCACGCTTGACCGCCTCTTCTTCCCAAGCTTGTCCGTAGCCATTACCCTCAAAAAGAATGGGTTTAATAGATTTTATATATTCACGCAATACATTAAAAACTGCTTCGTCTTTTTTAAGGTCTTTTTTATCTATTAGTTTATCTACTTCAACTTTAAATTCTTTAAGTTGCTTTGCTACAATAGTATTTAAAACCGTCATCGGATTTCCGCAATTAGCCAAAGATCCAACGGCTCTAAATTCGAATTTATTCCCAGTAAAAGCGAATGGTGAAGTTCGGTTTCTATCGGTATTATCTAACAAAACATCTGGAATTTTACCAACGACATTTAATTTGAGTTCGGTTTTTTCTTCAGGTGATAATTTACCTTTTGTAACCCCTTCGAGTTCTTCTAAAACCTTCGTTAGCTGTTCTCCAATGAAAACGGACATGATTGCTGGTGGCGCTTCGTTAGCACCTAGTCTATGATCGTTACTAGCGGAAGCTATCGAGGCTCTTAACAGGTCTTCGTATTCGTAAACAGCTTTTATCGTGTTTATAAAAAAGGTTAAAAACTGTAAATTACTCATTGGTGTTTTTCCTGGCGATAATAAATTTACGCCCGTATCAGTAGAAAGCGACCAGTTATTATGTTTGCCAGAACCATTGATTCCTGCAAATGGTTTTTCGTGTAATAAAACTTTAAAATCGTGTTTTGAAGCTACCCGACCCATAATATCCATAACTAATGAATTATGATCGACAGCCAAATTGACCTCTTCGTAAATAGGGGCTAATTCAAATTGATTTGGAGCCACTTCATTATGCCTTGTTTTTACAGGAATTCCCAAAAGCATACATTCATACTCTAACTCTTTCATGAAATTAAAGGCACGCGTAGGAATGGATCCAAAATAATGATCGTCTAATTGTTGTCCCTTAGCTGCAGAATGCCCCAACAAGGTTCTTCCCGTTAATTGGATATCAGGCCTGCTAGAAATTAAAAGTTTATCTACTAAAAAATATTCTTGCTCCCAACCCAGCGAAGACGATACTTTTTTTACATTTTTATCAAAATATTTACAAACCTCTGTGGCTGCAGAATCGATGGCAAACAAAGCTCTTAACAAAGGCGTTTTATAATCTAAAGCCTCACCAGTGTACGCTACAAATATTGTTGGAATACAAAGAGTTGTACCATAAATAAATGCAGGTGATGTTGGATCCCATGCAGTGTAACCACGGGCTTCAAACGTATTTCTAATACCACCATTTGGAAAACTAGAAGCATCTGGTTCTTGTTGTACTAATTGTGTACCACCAAACTTCTCGATAGCCATGCCATCTTCTAAAATCTCAAAGAATGCATCATGTTTTTCTGCGGTGGTTCCTGTTAAAGGTTGAAACCAGTGGGTGTAATGCGTAACCCCTTTAGATAGTGCCCAATCTCGCATAGAAGACGCCACTTGATCGGCAATATTTCTGTCTATTTTTTTTCCATGCTTTATAGCATTCATAACCCCTTTTAACGCATCTTTTGTTAAATATTGACGCATGGCAGTTTCATTAAAAACATTTTTACCAAAAAGTTCCGAACGACGCTCTTTATCTTCAAAAAACAGCGGTTTATGAGACAAAGATTCTTTTATAGCATGAAATCGTAATGTAGACATTTAGTTAATTTAAATTTAGTTTATTATTAGCAAAAATAAGAATATGACAAATATAAGATGTATTAATAGAAATATCATCATTAACATTTTTTCAATTTTATCATAAATTAATAATCTTTTTATAATAGATACCCTAAAAAAATAGGGGATGAACAAAAATAAGTCGACATTAAATCAAAAGACCCCTATAATTTAATAAGTCATTAATAAAAATATATATTTGTGTTATCATATTATTAATATATAACTGATAAAATATTTATTATGGCAAAAATTAAATTAGAGTATCTGTGGTTAGATGGATACTTTCCAACTCAAAACTTAAGAAGCAAAACTAAAGTAGAAGAACACGAAAACTTCAAAGGTACCTTAGAAGAAATAGGAAACTGGTCTTTTGACGGATCTTCAACAAGACAAGCAGAAGGTGGATCTTCTGACTGTTTATTAGTACCAGTAGCTATCTATCCAGACCCAGAGCGCGTTAACGGATGGTTAGTAATGACTGAAGTTATGAATGCTGATGGAACACCTCACGTTTCTAACGGTAGAGCAACTATTGATGATGACAATGATGATTTCTGGTTCGGTTTTGAGCAAGAATATTTTATAATGGATACTAAAACACAATTACCTTTAGGTTTCCCTGTAGGTGGTTATCCAGCTCCACAAGGAATGTACTACTGTTCTGTTGGTGGAAAAAATACACACGGTAGAGATTTAGTTGAAGAGCATGCTGATTTATGTATTGCTGCTGGACTAAATTTTGAAGGTATTAACCAAGAGGTTGCTTGTGGACAATGGGAGTTCCAATTATTCGCTAAAGGAGCTAAATTAGCTGGTGACGAATTATGGATTGCTAGATATTTACTAGACAGATTAACTGAAAAATACGGTTACTACATCGAGTATCACCCAAAACCACTAGGAAAAGATATGGATTGGAATGGTTCTGGTATGCACGCTAACTTCTCTAACTCAACTTTAAGAACTTGTGGAAGCAAAGAAACTTACGAAGCTATTTGTGAGGCTTTCCGTCCAGTTGTTAAAGAACACATTGAAGTATACGGTGAGTTTAACGACCAACGTTTAACTGGTAAGCACGAAACTGCTGCTATCACAGATTTCTCTTATGGTATTTCAGATCGTGGTGCATCTATTCGTATTCCATTAATTACAGTAAACAAAGGATGGAAAGGTTGGTTAGAAGACAGAAGACCTGCTTCTAATGGAGATCCATACAAAATTGCAGCTAGAATTATCAAAACAGTAAAATCTGCTAAAATATAATTAAGCTTATTACTTTGTTCATAATAAAAAAGGGTTTACAAATTGTAAACCCTTTTTTATTTATTAATACTTTAAAATTAGTAATTAGCCTCTGCTAAAAATTAAATACATAAAAATGGCATAAGCTAACACCAATAAGAATCCTTTTACTTTACTTATTTGAAATTGTTTAGGCAAAAACACCAAGGGAAACAGCACCAAACCAAAACCTAACATCCAAAAAATATCTCGAGACATAATTAATGGTTCGGTAACTAGAATTGGTTTAATAATAGCAGTTAAACCTAACACAGAGCCAATATTAAAAATATTAGAACCTATTAAATTACCTAATGATATAGCTTTTTCTTGCTTAGCAGCTGCGATAATAGATGCAGCTAATTCTGGAACACTTGTACCTACAGCAATTAATGAAACACCTATAACCGCCTCGCTAACACCTAACGATAATGCGATGGCTTTAGCGCCTTCAACTAACCATTCACTTCCAAAATACAAAGCAACCGCACCAATAATTAACCAAATTCCAATTTTAAAATTTGAGACTACAGCTAATGTTTCATCTACTTCTTCTGCAATAACTTCTTTCTTAGCACTTTTAATTAATATTATTAAAAACACTATCAATCCAATTAACAAAATGAAACCTTCAAACGCAGACAGTATAAGGTCATTATTTAAAAAATAATATAATAAGATGCTAAAAAGCATCATCACAGGCCAGTTAAGCTTATAGAAAGATTTATCTACGGTAATGGCGCTTACCATAGCCGTAATGCCCAAAACCAAACCAATATTAGCAATATTAGATCCAATAACATTATTAATGGCTATAGCTGGCGAACCATTTAAGGCGGCTTGTAAACTAACTAAAAGTTCTGGCGCCGAAGTCGCAAAGGACACCACCGTCATCCCGATAACCATTTTAGAAATGTTAAACTTAAAAGAAAGCGCCACAGACGATCTTACTAAAAACTCGCCTCCTACTACTAACAACGTAAATCCAAGAACAACTAAAAGGATATTCATAAACATAAATTTTTAGCGAAGATAAATGAAAGCAAAAAGTTAAAAATGAAAAGTTAAAAATATTTTATAACTTAAATTTTAGTTAAATAACTAAATAAATAGTTTTATAACTATAAAAATAGTTGTAAGTTTTATGAAACAATTTCTATTATGGAAAAACTTACCAACAAAGAGGAAGAAATTATGCATATTTTATGGAAGCTCGAAAAAGCCTTTGTTAAAGATGTTCTTGCCGAAATAAAAAATGATAAACCACATTACAATACCTTATCTACAATTATTAGAAATTTAGAAGAGAAAGGTTATGTGTCGTATAGGTAGATACTTCTGTTCCAAAAATTATTATATATAGTAATCCAATAAATAATGATGTAAACCATGCTCGGTTTCTTATTAACAAAAAGCTATCAATATCCTTGGCATATTTAGCCCAAAATACATTGTTTATGGAAAATAAAATAACACTAGCAACTAAATATAACATTTTTCAAATATAACAAAAAAAGTGAACTCACTATGAACACATTTTTTTTTTAATATTAACTTATTTTGAAAAAAATTTAAATATTTAAATATGAGCTCCATTACCGATAAACCTATAAATCATAAGCAAGATGATTTACTAAAAGTAGAAAAATACAGTCAAGCTTTATCAAAATTCATAATAAATAGCGACACTCCTATTACCGTTGGTTTACAAGGAGAATGGGGAACAGGTAAAACTTCGTTAATGTCATTGCTTTTAGAAGATTTTAATGAAAAGAACATAGCATGTTCTTGGGTTAATACATGGGAATATAGTATGTTTCGTGGTGCTAATGAAACTACACCAGGAGTATTGCGAGGTATGCTAGAAAAGTTAAAAGTTTCTTGTGTAGAAAGAAAAATATGGACATTAAAGGATGATAGTCAAGAAAAATTTAAAAAGGCGGCTCGTTTTTTAGGAGGATTAGCTAATCAAATCATTGCAAATCAAACAGGAGTTAATGTAAAAGAAGCAGCTGAAGGCAGTAATAATTCTCAAAATTCAACATCCGAAATAGCAGAAATAAAAGCATTAATTACAGAATTAATTAATGAACTTATTAAAGACACTTCAAATCCAATACAAAAAGTTGTTTTTTTTGTTGATGATTTAGATCGTATACCTCCTGGTGATGCCGTTGAGGTTTTAGAAGCTTTAAAAAATATATTTGATATTCCAAATTGCATTTTCATTTTAGCAATTGATTATGATGTAGTTGTAAAAGGATTAGAAAGTAAATTTGGCCCAAAAACAGAAGAAAATGAACGTGAATTTCGTTCCTTTTTTGATAAAATTATCCAAGTACCCTTTTCAATGCCAACGGGTACTTACGATATAGAAAACTTTTTAGTTGAAAAATTAAATAGTATAGGTATAAAAATTTCTGAATATGAAAAAGAACTTTATACTAAAGCCGTAAAACACAGTATTGGATTCAACCCAAGGAGTTTAAAACGTTATTTAAATTCTTTTAGTCTAATAAATCATCTTAAGGAAATTGAAATAGATGATGAGAATTCAAAAGGCGATGATTTTATGTTATTTGCACTTTTAGGCATACAAATATCATACCCTAGAATATTTAGACTTTTATCTCAACAACCCAACTTTACCCTTTGGAATAAAGGTTTCGGAAATAAATTTGGTATTGAATGGGAAGAAATTCAGGAAAAAATAAGAAAATTTGGAGAGTCTGAATTGATAGATGAAGATTGGGAACAAGTAACTTGGGGTGCTTGTCAAACCGATTCTTATTTAAAAGCAAGAGCATTTTCGGTTTTAGAATTATTGAATTTACTTAGAGATAAATTTGGGGACAATCTCGAGCAAGAATTGGATTATGCTATGGAATTTGCATCCATAACAAGTGTTGACGATGATGTAGAAACCAAACAAGCCGTACAAAAAGTAGGTAATAAAACATTATATAATGGACTTACAACAAAAATTGAACAACTAAAAGAAGAAGGTTATGATGAAGATTCGATACTTAATTTTGAAATTTTTTGGAAAATTTTAGATGTCAAATTAACTACTAATTCTAAATACAGAATTAATTATGCCAAAAGTGGCTGTAGTTTCAATGATGATTCTAAAGAAGGAAAGAAAAATAAACAATTTGTTTATGTAGATAATCCTCAAAAAACAAACTCAGGAATGAAAGTTAATATAAAAGGAAATTCTGGTCTTGTAAATAGTTGCTATCAAAAATACAGCTTAAAGTATGCTTTAGTAGATTCTATAAATTTTGTTATTGAATCAGATGATTTAATTTTAAAACCATTGTTATATAAAGAAATTGGAGCTGAACAATATAGAAATTTATTAGTTGAGATTGCTAACGAAATAAATTAAGCATTACTATACTGGCTAATTTTTGTATTGATTTAAGAAAACAATAGGAAATAATTCAAGAATATATTATTAGAATGATTTTATAAAATAATAATATGAAAAAATACGGATTCTCATTTTCGCCAAAAAGATTATTAGGAATATCAACAATTAAACAAAAAATAGCTAAAAAAACAGGAATTCCAACAACAAAACAAGGAATTCAAAGAAAAATAGGCAGAAACATTTTAAATTTTTTTTTTAAATAAACGTAATTATCTTACAATAGAATTTATTAAAAAATGTAGAAATAAGCTGAAAAACTACATAAAAAAGGAGTAGGCAAAATTAAATATTTAAAAAAAAATATGGCAACAATTAAAGTAACAAAAGCAAGTTCAGTACAAAGCATTAAAAATCAGTTTTCAAAAGAGTTTAGTTGTAATATACGAATTTACAACGGAGCAAAATTTGCTGATGACAAAATGAAAATTAGTGATTTGTCCAAAACAGATAATCCAGGTGGCGAATTAGAGCTTGGAGCAAGAAGTAGAGTTGAAAATGTTGAAAAATATTTTAAAGAAAATTTTGGTATTAAAGTGCAAATTTCTAATGCTGATGACACAAAATTGGCTGATAATGCAATGACATTAACTCAAGCAGGTAAATTGTAATACATTAAAGAAGAGGTTGTCTATAAATTTCAATTTCTGTCATTCTGAACTTGTTTCAAAATTTTAAAATATTGTTAATCAATGATTTTAGAAGCTGAGAAATTCCGACAGATCGGAACAGCTTGACAAAGCAACGACTTTTAGGAAAGCCTCTTTTTTAAAAAAAGTAAGATAAGCAAAACTTCTTTAATTAAATCAATCATTCTTTTTTCCTGCTTTCAAATAACTATTAACAAACATAAATCATGAGTTATAACATTAAAACCCTAGACAAACTTTCACCAAGTCAAATATATGAATTAAAAAAAGGTGTCATTGAAGTTACCGGAAAGGCTATGAATAGAACAGCACTGGGAGTCGTTGATGCTATTTTTACTTTATATCCAAGCACAACGTTTGAGGAATTAAAAACAATGCTTCCTGACTCAATAAATCCAGCAGCTCCAAAAAATTATAAATCACTCTTTAAACCATACACAGACCGATTATATGGAGTTGTACAATCGGGAGATATTAGACGTGAATGCGAAGCTGCAGGATTAGACGTTGCAGCCTCTCACTTTACAGAACATAATGAAATATTTCGTACCTCTGATGGTGTAGAAGTCTTGGTGTCTAAGTCTTGGGAATCTGTAGATACAGTAACAGGAGAAAATGATTTACAGAATTTAATAAATCATATCTCTCAATATGGAATTTTAGTTACAAAAGTAGAAAAAAAAGAAGCTTTTAATAAAGGAACTTATGATATTAAAGTCATTAACCCTACATTACTTGGAATCATTCAAAACCCTCCAAAGAAAAAAAATTATTGGTTACTATTATTAGTCCTCATCATAGTTTTGGCGGGCATATTATATTTTTTTTTTTTTGTAACAATAAAGAAATTATAACTGAACCTGAAATTAAAGAATTTACAATAAAGGAAACCAAGCAATCGCCTATCACAGAAATAATAACAGATATTAAGTCTGGCATTAACACAGAGGGAAAATCTTTAAACTTTCATGAAATACTTTTCGAATATAACAGTGATAAAATTGTAGAAGAATCTAACACCTATTTAAACGAAATACTAAAAGCTATGCAAGACATTACTGCGCTTTCTATTCAAATAGTAGGGCACACAAGTAACGAAGGCAATGATGAATATAACGAAGCACTTTCTTTAAAACGTGCACAAGCTGTTAAAAACTATCTCATCAAAAACGGTATTAATGCCAAACGTTTATCAGTAATTGGCAAAGGAAGTAAAAATCCAATTACAAACAATAATACAGAAGAAGGCAAAAAATTAAACCGAAGAATAGAGGTTGTCATTTTAGATGACGGTATTAATTAAAAAAATGAAATATGAGTTATAGTAAAATAGCCTTACTTGGTATTGAGGCCGGAATGAAATTATTTGATAATTATCAAAAAGTCTCAATAGCTAAACAAGACGAAGTATTAAAAGACAACAAAGTAAGTATTGAAGAATATAAAAGTCTAGTTTCAGAATTAGAAGAGCATCAAGCGATGATTAAAAATTTAATATCAGACACTGAACTAGACTGTTAATTTAAAAAAACTGAAGAAATATTTGTCTCAATAATTAAAATAATTATGATAGATATGGAGCATGATTATAAAGAAGTATTTGAAAATTTAAACTTATTTATTGATAGTGAAAAATTCATTAAAGGTCATTAAGCTGCTTTAGAAAAACGAAAAGAACGCCTAAATAAAGAATATGAATTGGAGATAAAAGAATATGATGAAGAACTAAAAAAATACCAAACTGAGTTAGAAAATCATAAGTCTAAATCTTTTCTAAAAAAAATGACTCAGTCTTTTAAAACTGAACTACCAATAAAACCAAAGAAACGAGAATAATAATTCATTAAAATATTCAAATTAACAAATACAATAAAATATGGGACTATTAAACAATATCAAAGACCGATTTAAAAACGCAGAATTTAGCGTAGCACCCAATAAAAAATTAAAAACAATTTCAAAAGATTTTAAAGACGCTTTTCATCTTTCATTAGTTTTTTACAAAGGTAACATGATAGCTGAAGATACTTTAACGCTAGCTGCATTAAATAAAAAAACATCAAAAGATGTTAATGCAAACTCAAAAGAAGATTTAAAAATAAAGGCTAGTATGAAGGTTGGATTCGTTGAAGATTTATTTGAAGAAAAATTTGGTGTAAAAGTTCAGATTAAAGATAGGAGCGCAAAAAATCTTATAGATAATGACTTAACACTAGGTAACGCATCAAGACAGTAAAATGTATTGCAATAATTGTGGAAATAAATCTAACGGTAAAATTAATTTTTGTCCACAGTGTGGTCAAAAATTAATTCACCAAAATTATAGTAGTCCTAAAATAAATGCTGTTTTCTCATCTAGTCTTTTAGTAGGAGGTAATATTTTAACACCAGACAAATTAATTCTAGATGATAGTGGAGTTGTATATGAAAGGCGAAATAAATATTTAATTGGTGTTGACCGCTCTTTTTTATCGTATGACAATATTTCTTATGTTAAAATTGACAGAAGATTAGTGAGCTCTAATATTATTATTTCAAGTAGAGGGACAGATAGCATTATTGCAAAGGATTTTTTTATTTCAGACGCAAAAAAAATTGAAGCTATTATAAAATCTAAACTTCAGAGATAAAAATTAATTTTATGGGTACACCAGAACAACGCAAAAGAGTTGCTGAAGCTAAAAAAAAGGAACGTGAACGTGCAGCGGCTGAAAGAAAAAGAATTGCAGAAGCGAAAAAAAAGGAACGTGAACGTGCAACTGCTGAAAGAAAAAGAATTGCTGAAACTAAAAAAAAGGAACGTGAACGTGCAACTGCTGAAAGAAAAAGAATTGCCGAAGCTAAAAAAAAGGAACGTGAACGTGCAGCAGCTGAAAGAAAAAGAATTGCTGAGGCTAAAAAAAGAAAATAGAAAAAAATGATAATAAGACTTTTAAGTATGTACAAACAATTATAGCCATATCGGTAAGTATACTTATCGCTTATGGCTTGTATAGTTTTAACGAAAGCGAAAATAAAATATTATTGAGTTTAGGAAGTTTTGTTTTTTTAGCAATAACGTTAGTAGTTACAATTAGTGTTAGTTTTGAACAATCAAGAACAACAACAAATATTAGAGTTGTTTCAGGAATTTTCTTTGCAATTGCTCTATTTAGTAACTTAATTTTCAACTTCTTGATTTTACAGAGCTAAGCTACATAATTACAAATGGAATATTGATTTTGATTTATATTTTGATAACACATTTTATAAATAGTGCGAAACAATAACCAAAACGAGATAATGATTTACTAATGAAGTTATCATTTAAAAAAAGCATAGTAGACAATAGTATTAAAAAAATTTAATCAATATAACTTAATAATTAAAAATGTTTGACAACCTAACAATTTCTAAACTTGGATACTACGTTTATGCCTTAATAAACCCTATCAATAATAAACCTTTTTATATTGGTAAAGGAAAAGAGAACAGGGTGTTCTCTCATAAAGAAGAAGTTATTAATTGTTTAAATAACAATGAAAGTTTAAAAAAAGAAGAAATTAAGTTAATTATAGAAAAGGGCTTAGACATTAAACATATAATTATTAGGCATGGTTTAAAAGAGTCTGAATCATTTTTAATAGAATCAACATTAATTGATTTTGTTAATTTTTTTGAAAAAAAACTAACAAATATTGTTTCTGGCCATGACAGTGATTTTTACGGTATCAAAACGTCTAATGAAATTATCAGGCAATACAATGCACCAAAATTAGAGAAATTGCATCATAATGTTATTATAATTAATATTAATAAAAAGTATGCACAATCAAAATTATCTAATGAAACTATTTATGAAGCTACAAAAGAAGCTTGGGTTGTTAGTAAAACAAAAAGAGACATTGTAGAATATGCATTATCTGAATATCAGGGAATAATAATTGGTGTTTATAAAATAAAGAATTGGTATTCAATTACTACTAACAATAACAAATCCAATAATCGATGGGGATTTAATGGGGAAACTGCATTAAATGAAATTTCAGAGTTATATATAAACAAATCAATAATGCATGTAAAAAAACAAGGAGCAGCAAATCCTATCAGATATAAATTATAAGGATAAATACTTAAAAAGTAAAGAGAGTATATTAAACTTAAATTTATACTAATTAAAAATATGAGTATCACTGTAATTATAAAAACCAGAAAAATGATTAATACAAATTTTATAAAAGATATCATTATTAAAACATATATTAAATTAATATGTTTAGTTTTTTGTTTAGCATTGTTAAGCTGCGGTAATGAAGAACTTAAAAAAGGAGAAATTGAAGAACAACTCAGAGATTTACAAGAACTGGGGACTTCTGAGTATGTTTTAAATAAAATAATAATTGCAGAAGATAACCAATGGTATACTATTGGTGATAGAAAAGTTGTCATAACTATGACTGCTTCATTAAAGGCTGGAGTGGATTTTTCTGAAATTAAATTAATAGAAATAGACAATGAATCTAAAATAATAACATTACAGGTTCCTAATTCAAAAATAATTCTATTAGATATAAAACCTGAGGACATTAAATATGATTTTGTCAAAGTTTCTTCAACTCGCTCTGAATTTTCTAACAAAGAATTAAATGATATTCAAATTCTTGGAGAGAAAAATATCCAAGAAAAAATTAAAGAGTTGAATATTTTAAATGACGCAGATAAAAATGCTCAATTATTTTTAAAAAACTGGCTTAATTCAATGGGGTTCAATCAAATAAAATTTATATAAGATGACATTTATTTATAAAAAATTAATAAAAATAGCAGTTTTTTTAGTATTAATCATAGCTGTATATATTGGAATATGTTTTAAATTCCCGAATTTAAATTTTTTAGCAAAAAAACCAATGCAAATAAAAGATACTGCACTTATAGTGCAAGAAACCAAAAAAATTGCTCAATTATTTGCTTGTAAATTTTACTCTGAAATTGCTATTGATTCAACAAAGTATTTATATACTGACAAAATAGACTATAAAAAATCTTTACTTTCTTTTGCAAATCTTTCTAAGAAAGTTTTTGATAAAAAAGCTGATTTGAAAGAATCCATATCATCTTACTCTAGAACTCAATACAAAGATTCTACAGCAGCAAAAATTGTACTTATAGCTTCAGGAAATTGTTATGCAGGGACTGATTTAGATAAAATGAAAATAAAAAGCAGTGTAAAAGATTCTATTATATTAACAATTCCTAATGCACAAATTTTTAATACTGTTGTTAACCCATCAGATTTTACCATTTTTTATGATGATGGTAACTGGTCGAAAGAGGAGGTTGTATCTCTTAAACAAAAAGCTAGAGAAAAAATTAAATCTTTTGCATTGAACAATAAAATTATACAAAAGGCTAATGATAAAACAATAAAATTGTTAACGAGCTTCTTGCAATCTGTTGGATATAAATCAGTACAAATTGAGTTTGAAGATAATTAAAGCATTGGATTTAAAAATAATTTAATAATGAATGAATCTATAGACCCAATTATTTTAGCGTTCGCTTTACTTGCCATATTTATAGCATTTAAAACTGATATTCTTAGAGCTTTTAAAAAAAGAAAAATAGAAAAAACTAAAAATAATTCTAATAAAAAATCAACTGATGGTGATAATTTGTATGATTTCAGTTCTAGTTTTGATTCTGGAGATTCTGGAGATTTTGACTAAAAAAGCAGCTTTAAAAGAAATATAGTAAATTTAAAAGAATATGAATGATAAAATTAAAAACATGATTGATATTGCAGCAGCAGATGATGTTTTAACAATAGAAGAATTAAAATTAATTAAGAAAATTGCTGAAAAGGAAAATGTAGACTGGGATGAGGTGGAATTTTATATGTTACAGGTTGGAGCTTTAAATGAACAACAAAGTGAATATGATATATCTGATGATAATTTAATTAGCATTATTTCTACCTGGATAACTAGGCTAAAACAAGGAGAATTTGAGGGTGTTGCAGAACCCTTTCCCTCAAAAATAAATGATAGCTATCTTAAAAAAGCTGCTGCTGTGGGATTTAAGCTTTTTAATAATGTCAATAATGCTGTTAAGCAAGAAGAAACTAAATTAAACAGGTTCGATAAATTTAAAATGAATGTCGCTAAAAAAGCAATAAATGGTTCAATTAATATAGTTCCAGGAAGTAAGTTAGTTAGAAATGTTGGATCAAATTTAATAAATCAAATTACGCCTCAAGCTAGAATATATTATAGAGAAGATATTAGAGTAGAATTGGATAAATATATTGACATACTTGAACTAAGAGTTAAAACAAAAAAAATAAAGGAATCAACACTAACGTCAATAAAGGAGCAAGTATCAGAAATAGAATAGTAAATGAATTTAAAACATAATGAGCTATGTTAAAAGCAATAAAAAAAAAGCAAACAGAACTAACTGTTTCGTAGGGTATGATTTTAATTTTACTAACATTGGCTTCTATACTAATGTTTTTTTTAGAACATGATGCTCAACCTAAAACATTTAAAAGTGTTTATGACTCTTTATGGTGGGGTATAGACAAATACTTAACAGCTACTGGTGGCGAAGATGTAAACCCAATAACCCCAGCAGAAAAATTTCTAGCAGGATTTATAGGTATTTTAGGTGTTGAAATGTTTGCATTACCAGCAGGTATTATTGCTTCTGGTTTTATTGAAGAGATCGAAAATAATAAATTAAAAAAAGAATTAATACAACTTGAAACAAAATTGATTCATGCATTCTCGATCGAATATTTTGTTCCTGTAATGAATAAAAAAAAGGTACTTAATTTATCTCATTTGTCAAGAAAATGGCTAAGTCTTGAGGATATAAAATATAAAATGGGTATTTCCGAAAGTTCTTTGATGCAGGTGTGTAGTTTTTCAAAAAAATTAAGATTAAAGAATATAAAATTAAATGAAATAAATACTGTGGGCTTGAAGTTTGTTAACACAAACAGGACTTATGGTCAGTGTATTAAGCGAAATTCAAAAATAACAATAGTCAATTTATATCCTTTTATTCAACCTTATTTTGGGCATTTTAGTATGGCAATTTCAGAGATTTTACAAGCTAATTATATTTCTAACAAAATGTATAATCCGGTATCTCTACTTAAAGAAAATCAGTTAAATATGGTTAATAATAATCAATATTTTGAAACATTAAATTTACATCCTGCATTAGCCGAAATTAAAAACGATATTTCCTCATTAAAACAGGATGATGGATTGATTATTTTTATGGTAAATGCTGGGTCAAATGAATATTTAATGCAATTTAATATTGGAGGAGATAAAAGCAGTAATAGTTTTGATAATGGTCTTTATTTTTCCGATAAAGATAAATTAGAAAATTATTATAATAAAGCTAAAAGTGTAACTGATAAATATGAAATGTTAATAGGAAAACATGCAACTGTTGGAAAACCAGATAATAATCATGTCGTAAATTATATTCAATCTATTACTAAAAACAATGTGTTAATGTTACATGTAAACGTTTCTATTCTAAAGAAAGATGCAGTAGAGTATTATCAATACGTATCTGATTTTGCTGATATATTTAAAGATTAATAAAAATATAAAAGACATTTTTTTATAAATAACAACACTGCTTATTATAATGTAATGAACATAAACGCATTGTTTTTTTTCTATTTTATTAGTTTTAGTTCTTGCTTTTCTCAAGCTATTTTAAATACAGAATCTGTTTTAAAAGAAATTGATAGCACCCTCGTTCTTAATTTTAATATAGAAGGGGATGTTAAAATTGGTAATGTTAACCTAATCCAAATTAATAATTCTCTTTTAGTTGGTAAAAAAATAAACAGAAATCTAATCAGAGCCTTTTTTAATTATGAATTTTTATCTGAAAACAAAAACACATTGTCTTCAGATTTTAGTGGGCAAATACGTTATAATTATATAATAAAAAGAAATTCTATTTACACATTTATTCAAGGTCAAAATGCAAAAGCTTTAAATCTTAATAGTAGATTTTTAGTAGGTTTAGGTTATAGACAATCTTTACTAAAAAGAAAAAAATCAATTAGTTACCTTGATATTACTTATGGCTTTTTTTATGAAAAAGAATACTATAAAAGTAATCAAACTATCCCCATTAAAATTGAAAATATCAGATATAATGTAAATATATTTAATCAATTTAAATTAAGTGAAAAATTTAGATTTTTATCTATGACCTATTTCCAGTTAAACTCAGAACAATTAAAAGATTACAGATTCTTTTTTGAATCTAGGTTGTATTATGATTTGAAAAATATTTCTATTTATTTAAAAACTAATATGAGACATCATGCTACACCATATGTAAATGTTTTGAAAACAGACTTAAATAGCCTTGTAGGCATAGAGTTTAAATTATAAAAATGATATTTTTAATTAATTAAGACTATAATTTTATTTGGACATTACTTGTCTAAGTTAGTATTTACCTTTGTGATAAATTATATATCATGGTTCTATACTTTAAAAGTAACTATTTAATTTTTGGTATTATACTTAATTACGTTATTTCTGAATTAAATAAAATTCAGGACTATAATGACATTAAAGATTCAGATGTTAGCCACCATCTAGTTATTTTACTCTGGCCGATACTATTTTGCAGCATCTGCCATTTTTTGATAAAAGAATTATTAAAACAACATTCATAATTTAAAGTTAACTCAAATTAAATAATTAAATTAGAACTTCAATGAGATTACTATCTAAATCACGCTATAAACTAGGGCTGGAATGTCCAAACAAACTTTTTTACACCAGTAAAAAGGAATATGCTAATCAAAAGCAAGAAGACCCTTTTTTACAAGCACTTGCTTCAGGCGGATTTCAAGTAGAGGAATTGGCAAGATTACACTATCCTCATGGTAAACTTATTGAAGATAAAAATTCTGATGACCGCTATGATTATGAGGAAAAAGTAAAACTAACTTCAAAATTGCTAGAACAGGATAATGTTGTGATTTTTGAAGCAGCTTTTATTTTTAATAATCTATTTATAAGAGTAGATATTTTAGAAAAAAAAGGAAACCAAATCAATTTAATTGAAGTAAAAGCCAAATCATTCAGAAAAGATGATGTAAAGTTTAATTCTGATTGGAAATTCTATTTATTCGATGTGGCATACTGCTTATGGGAAAACGCATCAATACTTTCCTATTGTTAAAAAAGAGGAATACAGAAAACAGTTTATGAATACTGCCATAGATCATTATTTTAATAATTCATACAAAAACGTGGTATCCTTTTTTGCTAAAGAAGAAAAAATAAGTGTAGATGAGCTTAAAGAAATTATAGCTTTAATTGAAAAACAAAAATAATATGGAGTTTCTTTTAAAAGCATCTGCATTAACCGCTATTTTCTTTACTATATATAAGTTATTTATAGAGCGTGATACATTTTTTGAATCTAATAGATGGTTTTTACTTTTAGGTCTATTAATAGCGATGGTATTGCCACTAATAATTATTCCTGTGTATATTGAATACCAGATGAATCCAGCGCTTGACTTTATAATTAAAGATAATACTGAAGCCATACAACAAGAACAGCCGTTTAGCATTCTAGATTATATACCTTATATATATGGTATGGGAGGATTATACTTTACGATCCGGTTTATTATTCAATTAACCTCTCTAACTAAGTTTATAATTAAAAACAAAAGGTTTAAAGAAAACGGATTTATTTTTATTGAAACTGACAAAAAGATATCGCCGTTTTCATTTTTTAAATGGATTGTTTACAATCCCACACATTTCAATAAAAACGAATTACAACAAATAATTATACACGAAAAAGTACACGCCAAGGAGTACCATTCTATAGATAATATTATTGCTCATTTAAGTTGTATCATCCTCTGGTTTAATCCCTTTGTATGGCTTTACACCAAAGAATTAAAGGAAAATTTAGAGTTTATAGCAGATAAAAAAGCTATAAAAAATCAAAATTGTAAAAAAGAATACCAATACACATTGCTTAAAACAAGTTTACCATCTCATCAAATGGTATTAAGCAATTCATTTTATAATTCATCAATCAAAAAACGAATCGTTATGTTACAAAAATCAAAATCAAGAAAAATCAATCAATTAAAGTATGCGCTCATAATACCAGTAATCGCTGGCTTTTTAATGAGTTTTAACACCAAAGAAGTTTACATTTTAAAAGAACAATCTAAAGATTTGTACAACTTAAAATCGAATACCGAAAAGGATATAGAAATTATATTCAACAAAGATTTAACCAATAAAGCATTAGAAAAATTAAAGAAAACCCTAAAAATTGAAGGGGTTACTTTTTCGTATTCTAATTTAAATAGAAATGAAAAAAAAGAAATTGTAAGCATAAATGCTACTTTTAAAGATGAAAAAGGCAGCGCAACCTGGAATGCTTCAAACAACAATAATGAACCAATACAGTCGTTTTACTTTTTTAAAAAAGCAGACATTTTTGGTGTGCGTGCTCTTAGCGATGTCATAGAAGATTCGGAAGATTTCAAAGATTCGGAAGCACCAAAAAAGCATGAAAAAGAAATAATAGTTATTAGAAAAATACAAACTGACACGTTACATTTTGATAAAAAACTAAAAGATTCCATTTATTTTAGTTATCAAATAGAAGATGAAACAGAAGGAAAAACAAACATCGTATTTAGGCAAGGTAACAGAATCATTTCTAGCGATTCAATTAGATTTATTAAATCCAACATGAGTCAAGTTAAGTCTTCAACTATTAAAGACAAAAACCCAATATTTGTTATAAACGGAACCATTTCAAAAAAAGAGACTTTAGACAACTTAAATCCAGATAAAATTGAATCGATTACTGTTTTAAAAGATGCTTCTGCTACAAGCATTTATGGAGACAAAGGAAAAAATGGCGTTATTTTAATTGTTACTAAAAATGAAGCCAGCATCAATAAAAATAAAAAATCAGAACGTATTACAGTAAAAACGATTAAACAGGAAGACACCAAAAAAACAATCGTTAAAACAGAAATAGAAACAAACGATACCACAGATCCATTATTTATTTTAGATAAAAAAGAAATATCAAAAGAGAAAATGGAAGATATTGACCCTAAAAAAATTGAAAGCATCAACGTACTTAAAGGACAAACAGCGATAGAAAAATATGGTGAAAAAGGAAAAAATGGTGTTGTTGAAATAACATTAAAATAGTAAAAACCTTTATTCTCTTGCAATTTTAAGACACTCCAAATGGAGTGTCTTTTTTTTCACCCAAAAGATAAAATATGCTAAAAACAATATTTTTATTATAAAAACGCCCTTGTGTTGAAAAAAATGACTCAAAAACACCCTATATTTATTTCAATTTAAAACAAAATTTAAATTATAAATTAAAATTATAAACCTATTTAAAGTAATAATGTATCAATTTAAAACTATTATCATTTTTTTACTTACAAATTAGTATTCAAATTCACAGATTTTAATTAAAACGCTTGGAGAACATGGTTCTAAAAATATATCTTCAAAAAATCAAATTATAATTAACCATTATAACTAACCTTAAAACCTTGAATTATGATCACACTTGTTAAACTTATAATTGTTATTATTCTAACAATTATATAATCAGAAAAAATGTAAAGCTTAGTCTAGAATAAGTTTTACTATTTTTACAAAATGAAAAAACAAGTTTTCAAAATTTTAGCAAAGGTTAACAAAATGGTTCTCCCAAGTTATTCTAAGAGACAACTCGATTTAGCTAAAGCAACAAAACTACAAATGGCTATAATTGGCTGGAGATGGTATGTTACAAAAAATGCCTTGTAATAAATTTATTATAGCAAAGGATACTTAAAAATTAAAAAAGTAATCTCTTAAAATATTAACTTTACGTATTCTTAATATTTTTTTATGACGTTATACTTAAAGTTTGATTTTCATGAAGTTTGCAATAAAGTACTATTAAACCAACTAGAAACACACGATATAAAGCACAAAATGGTTGCTTTTGGTGAAGTTGAAATTTTAGAAAATCAGGATTCAGAGAAATACAAACGTTTTACAGACAGCCTAAAAAACTTTCACATTGAAATTGTAGGAAACCAAAAAAGTATCTTAGTAGAGAAAATAAAAGATACTATAATCGATATGGTTTTTAACGAGGAAACCGTTGTTAATGTAAAAACTTCGGCTTATTTGGCCGATAAACTCGAACATAGTTACGGGTATTTGTCTAATTTGTTTTCTGAAGTCACTTACACCTCTATCGAAAACTTTTTAATTATTCAAAAAATAGAGTACGCAAAACAGCTTATTATTAAAGGAGATTTAAGCTTAACTGAAATTGCCTTTAAACTCGATTATTCGAGCGTGGCACATTTAAGCACACAATTTAAAAATACAACAGGCATCACTCCTACTGCGTTTCAACGTATAATAACAAAACGTAGAGCGCTTAAAAATTAAATTAAAAAAATGCAAAACGAACACATACATATAATATTAGCCGACGACGACGAAGATGATCGTTTGTTTTTTACCGAAGCTTTCGATGAATTAAAAATAAATACCAAAGTGCAAACATATAAAGATGGTGTCTATTTGATGGATTATTTAAATTCAGAATCCTGTATTATTCCTCAAGTGTTGTTTTTAGATTTAAACATGCCAAGAAAAAATGGTATGGAATGTTTAAAAGAAATAAAAGAAAACAGTAAATTTAAAGACATGGCCATTGCCATATATTCTACTTCGGCCTCGGAGGAAGATATAGAAAACACCTTTGTATATGGTGCTAACATTTATATAAAAAAGCCCAATAGTTTTAAATTGTTAAAAAAAACACTCAACCAGGTGGTAACTATTAACTGGCAATACCATACAAACAGTTTAAACAAAGACAACTTTTTACTAAGACTATAAAAAATGCCTAAAAGACTCTTAAAATCTTCAGGTTTTATTAAAACAATTTTCTATGCGAGTGCTTTTATTATTCTTGTAGTAGGTGGTCTTACCTACCGCAGTATGAGAGATTTAAACAAGGCTTCAGACTTGGTTACTCACACTTATAAAATAAATGTAGAACTCGAACAAATACTCTCCTATTTAAAAGATGCAGAGACCGCACAACGCGGGTTTATTATTACAAACGACCCTATTTATTTAGAGCCTTACGACTCTGGAAGAGAAAACATAAACAACAGTTTTGCCGAATTAAAAGCACTAACTTTAGGCAATGAAGTTCAGCAAAAAAATCTAAAAGAATTAAGTGTTTTAATAGATAAGCGTATAGATGCTTTCGATAAATCGTTTCGTTTTTCGGCTGTTACAAACCTTGAAAATCCTAATTTTAAAGAATACTTTTTACAAGGAAAAAAACTCATGGACGAAGCCCGATTAAAGGTTGAAAACATGATTAGGTATGAAAATGACATCTTAAAAGAACGACAAAAAATTTATAAGGAGAATTCTCAAATTACTCCGCTATTTCTTTATTTATTGTTGCTAATTTCCTTACTATTAATGTTTTTAGCCTATAATAGAATTATTGAAAACTTAAAAAAACAAGAAAAAACAAATCAACAACTTACCTTATTTAAAGAATCTGCCAATCAATCTGAAATAGTTAGTAAACACGGTAATTGGGTTTGGAATCTTAATTCTAACACATTTAGTTTCTCTGATAATTTATATCGTTTATTAGGTGAAGCGCCACAAAGTTTCGAGCCTAACCTAGAAAATTTTTATAAATATGTGCATCCAGAAGATTTAGCAATGCTGCAACTGGACTTAGAAAAAATGAAAAATGAAAACGATCAACCTTTTTTACTTTTCAGAATTATAAATAAAAATAAAGACATAAAACATTTAAAGGCCTATGCCAAAATTATTATAAATTCTGAAGGCGAAAAGCAGTTAATTGGCACAACTACCGATATTACAGATGAAATTGAAAGTGTAAAACTTTTAGAACAACGTAATTTGGAATTAGAGAGAAATAATAAAGAATTATCGGCTTTTAACTATGTTGCCAGTCACGATTTACAGGAACCGCTAAGAAAAATTCAAACCTTTTTATCGCGTTTAGAAGACAAAGAAGCTAACACATTATCTGAATCTGGTTTAAAATATATTGAACGAATAAAAGTGGCATCGTCGAGAATGCGATTACTTATTGACGATTTATTACAATTTTCCAGAACAAATAAAGCCGATAAAGTTTTTGTAAAAAGCGACATTAACAACCTTATTGAAGATGCAAAACAAGATTTGGCAGAAATAATTCTGGAAGAAAAAGCTGTTTTTAATATGGCTTCTATACCCGAAATAAACGTCATTCCCTTCCAGATACAACAACTATTTGCTAATTTAATTAGCAACTCTTTAAAATATAAATCGCCAGAACGCATCCCAGAAATCTCAATAAAATATAAAAAAGTAAAATCGGCTAAAGATTCCAAACTTAGTAACGCTCCTAAAGGTAGTTACCATAAAATTACTTACAAAGACAATGGTATTGGTTTTAACAATGCCTACTCAGAAAAGATTTTCATTTTATTTAACCGACTTCATAACAAAGATGAATACACAGGCACAGGTATTGGACTGTCTATTTGTAAAAAAATAGTAGAAAACCATCAAGGTTATATTTTCGCAAAAGGAAAACCCCAAGTTGGAGCCACCTTTTTTATTTATTTACCTTTCAATAAGTAAACACAAAAAAACGTCTTAAAAAAAGCCCCATTCGAATATTCGAATGGGGCTTTTTTATTCATTATTAAAATTATGTAACGAATTAAAGAAATAGCATAACTTAATAACTGTCTTGATTAAATACCTTTGTAATGTGCTTATAAAATATCGCAAAACAGAAATAGAATGTGAATTATATAAAGCTAACATAAAATGTTGTAACGCAAAACGTTTACTAATTTAAGATCTTTGTATTATAGAAATTTAAAACTGAAATGATTTTTTTTCAAGAAAAATAAAAATAAAAATATACGCTGCTACTTTAATAAGTATTAGTATTTTAGGTTTTATTTCTTGCCATTTCGTTTTAAATAATTCAGATGAATTAACATCAAAAAATGATATTGTAAACACTTTTAAAGATGAAGCTAAATTTTTAGTTAAAGCTTCGAAACAAAATTTAGACGTTATTAAACTAAGCAAAATCATTAGAAAAGAAACGAACAACAAGACGATAGATCAACTAACCGTAAAATTAGAAAAATCGCATTTAGAAATCTTGAAAGCTTACAATGAAATTGCAGAAGAAAAAATGATATCCATCCCGAACTATTCTAATTTAAAATTGAATAATAACGATGATATTAAAGAGAACATACCTTCGCATCTTAATTTAATTGTATCTAAAATAAACGAACAAATTGATTTGCTGAAGCATTTAAATTCAAATAGTGAAAACTTAAAGGAGTTTACAGAGAACATTCAATCGGTTTTAATAAATAATAGAAAACAAACCGAATCGATTTTAAAAAATTTAATCATATAACATAAACCTTTTAAAACTAAAAAAAATGAGAAGTTTACTTTACATTATCGCCGTAATTCTTGTAATAGGATGGGCACTCGGGTTTTTCGTTTACAGCGCCAGCGGATTAATACATATTCTTTTAGTTATTGCTGTAATAGCGATTCTATTGCGATTAATTAAAGGATAAAAAACGAAAACAATTACACATTATTAACTTAAATACATAAAAACATGAAAACAGGAAACACATTATTAGGACTTGCAGCTGGAATTGCACTAGGTGCTTCATTAGGCATTTTATTCGCTCCAGATAAAGGAAAAAAAACAAGAAAAAAAATTAAAAACAAAGCCATCGATAAGAAAGAAGAATTAAAGAAAAGCTTAGACGATATGCTAGATACTGTATCAGACAAATACAAATCTTTTAAAGAAAACAGCGAAGAATACATTGCTAAAGAAAAAGAGGCTTTAAAAGAAAAAATTATTGAAACGACTGAGAAAGCATAATAAATTTTAAGAACTATGGAGACTGCCAGCAAACATATTGAAAGGCTTTACGAAAAAGCCAAAAACTATACCGAAACAAGTATCGAACTGTATAGACTAAATGCTATTGATAAAACGGCTAGTTTAGTATCATCATTAACAAGCAGATTGCTTTTAGTATTAGTGGTTTCCATATTTTCTTTATTTGTAAATATTGCCATAAGTTTATACATAGGAGAATTACTGGAGTCTTCTTATTTGGGGTTCTTAATTGTATCTATGTTCTATCTTATATTGGCCATTTTAATTTACTTCCTTAGTGAAAAGTATATTGAAGCTCCCATTTCAGATCTTGTAATAGCTAAATTATTACAGAAGAAATCAAACAAAAATGAACATTCAAATTTAGATACACATGAAGAGCTATAAGAACCAGAGTCATTTATTAAACACTAGAATTCAAGCACTAGAAATTAAAAAAGAACAAGATCTTATTGCTCTAAAAGTGGAACTCAATAGTGTTTATAACGAATTAAGACCTTCCAGATTAATTAAAAGAGCAGTAACCGATGCTGTTGAAGCTCCAGAGATTAGAGAAAATTTAATTGAAAGCATCATTAGTTTAACCGGCGGGTATATTTCAAAAAAATTATTGGTTGGAAAGAGTAAAAGTGTTTACAAAAAAATATTAGGTTTTGCACTTCAATATATTTCCACCAAAATAATATCAGATAAATTTAAAAAATAGCAACTTATATTTTCCATTGAAGTTGCTTTAATTAAAATTTCACTTAACATATTAATTATAATAAATCGCACCTTATAAGTGTACAGGGTGCTTACACTCTAAAAACAATCAAAATCATGAAAAAACTAATAACAACATCCATTTTTGCTTTATTCATTTCAATAGGTACTTATGCGCAAGATATTTCGCAAAATGCACTAGGACTTCGATTAGGAGACAACGATGGTTTTGGAGGAGAGATATCCTACCAAAGATATTTAAAAGAAAATAATCGATTAGAATTCGATTTAGGTTGGAGAAATTCCAGAAATGTAGACGCCTTTAAATTGGTTGGTTTATACCAATGGGTTATGCCAATAGAAAACAATTTTAACTGGTATGTAGGTGCTGGTGCAGGGATTGGATCCTTTGATGCTGGCGACAACGATGGTACTTTTGCTTTAGTTGCTGGTGATATAGGTATTGAATACAATTTTGATATTCCTTTACAATTATCGTTAGATATGAGACCCGAATTTGGATTTAACGATGCCTACAGCGACGATTTAGATCTAGATATTGCCTTAGGTATTCGTTATAGATTTTAAACAATCAGCCTATTTAACAACTTATTATTAACCTTTAAAACAAACTATTATGTTACGTTGGGCAATCACATTTATTATTATAGCACTCATCGCGGGTGTGCTAGGCTTTGGAGGTATAGCTGGAGCCGCTACCGGAATAGCTAAAATTTTATTCTTTGTATTTCTGGTGCTTTTTATTCTATCGCTTATTAGAGGTGGCGTAAAAAAATAAATCAAACAATTATTAACTTATAAACTCAAATAAAAATGAAAAAATTAGCATTTATATTAATAACAATAATTACAGTAGGAACCATTTTTACTAGCTGTAGAGAAGAAAAAACAACTGGAGAAAAAATTGAAGATGGTATAGAAGAAGTTGGAGACGGCCTAGAAGATGCTGCCGATGATATTGAAGATGAACTCGATTAGCAATTACTCCCTAAAATTAATAACACAAAAAAAGGAACAATACATGATGTTGTCCCTTTTTTTTGTTTTATGCATTATCTAAAAAAGCATCTACCTGAACTTGTAAATTTTTAAGTTTTTTGTAATCTCTCTTATATTGATTAATTTTTTCCAAAAGTAATTTAGCAATTAAAAGCTTCTCAGTTGGAATGGTATTTAATTCAATTTTTGAAATTAAATTTTTATATAAATCGCCGTTATCTTTAATACTTAAAATCATATTTCGCGCTATTTCTGAATAACTTTCACCTTGAGACAAAACACGTTTTCTTAACTTCGATTTTCTGTCTTTTTGTTTTAAAAATTTTATTAAAACGCTAATCACTTTAAGCTGTGAGAGTTTGTTTTGTAATTTCTGTTTCATTTTAGTATTTTAAATCTAGGTTTACAATTTCTTTAAGCGGAATTTGAATACCTTCAATAGACGTTTTTCCTTTTACAATAAACGTATCGTAACCAATAACCATAAGTTTTTTAACAAACTCGGTGTTTTCTAAAACATAACTAGAGATTAGAGTAAAATCGTTGTCTGTTAAAAAATAATCTTCATCGATGGTTAATTGAAATCCACTTCTTAAATAATGGGAACTAAAGGCATGTTTGAATTCTAAATTCCCAGAAACTGTAGAGAAATAACAGAATCTGCACAAATCAGAATTATTGTAAGCCTTCTTAAATTCTTCATTAAATGTATTAATTAGATGAACCCGATGCTCATAACTTTGAGAGATCATTTCGGTTGCTCGAAAAAATAAATTAGACATTTTTTTAAACATATTTGTTGACATAGCTGTTTACATTTGTTTATTATTACATGTCAAATTTACTTACAGCAACTTATAAACCTTGCGACACCGTATGTCCTATAAATCAATTAGAATGAACAACTGTATCTAATACCTTTTGCAATTCTGGAGACAAATTGGCGCCATTAATTTCAATTAAAACTTGCAATAACTTCTTATAATTATTCTCGGGTATATTTTCAGCTTGAAAATCTATTTTTAACAATAATTCTTTAAGAATTCTTAAGTTTTCTAACAAAATTAAATCGGTTGGATCTTTTTTTTCCAAACTACATTCCAGTTCTTTTAACTTGTATAAAATCATAAAATTGATGGCTTAAACTTTAATAAACCGAGTCATTAATAAAAATATTTAGTGTGTTTTATTAATGGCTAGCGTATTCATTTATTAATTTATTTATTTCAAAATGATCGTTGAGATAACATGACACTAAGGGCTTTAAAAACGTAAGTTGTATAAGAATTTTATTTCGTTTAATTTCTATTTTTTGAAGTTTACTTTGAAGGGTTATACCTAAATAGTACTGTTTTAAATAAATTCTATTAATTTTAAAAAGCTTACGTTCTAACTTTTCAAATTTTAACTTCAACCGATTCCATTGCGTTTCAAGAAGATAAATTTCAAAAGGACTTAATTGTTTTATGCATCTATTTATAGAAATATATCGATACATTTTACTATCTGTAACAACCATTAAATCGCCATTATCAAAATCATATAAAGCTTCTACATACCCTGGTTTATATTCATTTTTATCATCTAAAATTAAAATAGAATCGTGTTCTGCGATATAAAACAGATCTGTATTAATCTTCATATTTTTAAACAGTGACTTTCATTTTTAAATACCAAATTCAAAAATACCCTTATCCTACAATCTTCAATGCGACATGGCGTGTCATGAAACAATCATTTTAATTATATTTACATTTTAACATTTATAAAATGAAAAAATACAACTCTATTGGAGAGCTGTTTATAGACTATAGGAAATTCTACAATTTATCGCAAACAGATTTTGCAAACCTTATTAATGTAGATTTAAGAACTGTGCAGCGATGGGAAAAAGATTTAAACTTAATTAAATCTGAAAAAGAAGAAGATATAGTACTTGCTACTTTAATGCCTTACCAATTGGTGCATAATTTAAATGCAACCATACCAATACCTACATTTTATAATTTTAAAACCAGAAAATATTCGCTATCGGGGCAAAACATCGAGTTACCTAAATTAGGTTGGTATTTGGATCAAATTGATATCGAATCAAATAATTTGAGAACTATAGACTTTGATTTTGATATTAAACATTTAGAGCAATTTATAGATTCTCAAAAAAGAGATAACACCTATGTAAACTACGATTTAATTAAAGAAGCCACTAGATTGCTTCCGGAATTAAATTTTGTATTTACAGGAAAATCTGGGTATTATGCTGGCCATTGCATTGTATTACCAATAAACGAAGCTACTTACGAAAATTTAAAAACCAGAAAAATTTCTAATAAAGATTTAAGAGCCTCAAATTTAATTAATTATAAAAATTTAGAACGCCCTATATTTTACCGATATGATATCACCGGCGACTCAAACGACAGTGTTTTTTATATTATGGCTAAATTTTTTAGATTTTTTAGAAATATGGAAAACAAAAATTATTTATTCTGTGGCTACACCGAAAGAGATGATAATTATAAATTAAACTTACAGGTAGGACTTAACATTGTGTGGGAAGATAAAATATTACAAAAAGAACTCGAATTAGATTATCCACCACGATTTTTAGAAGGCGATTTTAACGCTTATTTATCTAGCATTGAATAATTTAAACAAAAAAAAGACTTTCAATTTCTTGAAAGTCTTTTTTAATTTAAGTGAGCCAGATTGACCTGACTTCAAATCAAATATTGGAATTTTTCGAAAAAGTAAACTTGAAAATTTTTAACTAAAAAATAAAACCCCCAACTTTTTTGGTTGAGGGTTCGAGTGAACTTATAAGGTCTATTTTTAAAGAAAGTAGTCAGACTTATGGTTCTCCAAGGATAACCATGGAGCTAGAAGCATTAGGGTATAAGATATCAAAACCTAGAGTAGCTCGTATTATGAAAGCTAATTACTTATTTGCAATACAAAAACGTAAGTTTAAGGCAACTACAAATAGCAATCATAATTATCCCATAGCTCCTAACTTATTAAATCAAAATTTTAAGGTTGGTAGACCAAACCAGGTATGGGTTAGTGATATCACTTATATAAGAACAAAACAAGGTTGGATTTACCTTACTGTAATCATTGATTTATTTAATGGAAAGGTTGTTGGCTGGGCCCTAAGCGAAGATTTAACCACAAACAATACTATTATTAAAGCATGGCAAATGGCTACTAAAAACATTGTTTTAACACAACCTTTGATATTCCATTCGGATAGAGGCATACAATATGCTAGTTATACGTTTACCAATCTACTAGAAAGTTATAATGGTTTAGTTAAGCAATCGATGAGCCGTAAGGGTAATTGCTGGGATAATGCAGTAGCAGAATCCTTTTTTAAATCTTTAAAAGTAGAATGGGTTTATAGACATAATTATAGCTTAAAATCACAAGCCGAATTATCTATCTTTGGATGGATAGAAACTTGGTATAATAAAAAACGGAGACATTCCTTTTTAGGAAATAAAACAATAAAAGAATTTGAATTAGATATGTATAACACTAAATTAGCAGCATAGTCACTCAACTAATTGTCCAGTTTTTTGTTGCAAGTCCATAGGTTTAAATAAGTATTATCCTTCACTAGCCTATCTAACCATTTTTTTTTGCTTTACCATAGCTGCTGACTAGATTATTAATCTCTGATTACAAAAGACGGTTGTTTGGTTTACAGACTTTATTGGATGCCAATTAAAAATAAAGACTTAATGCAACCACAAATGAATAGGTTTTGGGCACTTACCTTGTTCTGTTCATTTTTATCCGCTGCAAATGTTCTCTTTTACCTCCCAATCCATAATATGTTGTAATGAAGTGTAAAAGGCCCCCTAAAATAGGCGGCCTTTTGTAAGGGTATAGATAAAGTGTTTACCGTTTGATAAATTGTTTAATAATTTTTTTATTATCAGACGTCTTTAATATAATGAAATATGATGATGTATCTAAATCATACACATGAATACCAGAATTTATTGTATTCACATTAATGTTTTTTACCAAGCGCCCTTGTAAGTCATAAATGGCTGCACTGGCAAAATTTATATGGTAAGGGTTCTTAACGTATAACATTTCTTTTGCTGGATTTGGATAAATACATAAGCTCCCTAAAACCATATCTTCACCAATGGATAAAGCTTTACTAATTTCAAAGGTACCTGTATCAAATCCTGACCCAAATTGATTGTCCGTAACCGTAGCCGTAACCGTGTACGTATCCAGAGCATATCCTGAAACAGAAATATCCCAATTTACACCATTTACAACTATTCCATTTGTAGCAGAAGATGGGTTGGCATTAGAATAAGTAAAGGTATCCTTAAGGTTATTTTGCGAATCCTTCACTATTACAGTCAATACCGCATTTGGATACAAATTACTTTCCCAAGTACCTTGAACTGTTGCATCGTTATTGTTAATTTGTGAAGATGTAATAGCTACTTTTGGTGGTGGATATCCATATGCTCCAATGCCTGCGGCATTTATTGCTGCAACTTTAAACCTATAGTTTTTTGCAGGGTCTAAACCAGAAATGGTAATTGTAGAATTAGTGCCATTGTTGGAAATAATTTCACTACCATCTATAGAGGTTGCTACAGCCACATAACCTGTAATAGTTGCTGCCCCAGAAGCGGATGGCGAAAAAGAAATATCAGCGGAAGAACCATTAACACTTATAGTAGCCAAAACATCGATAGGAGCACTCAGTGTAAGACCAACCACATCAAGATAGTTAGACCCAATACGTACCTCATCTAGTTCACTTAAGCCCTTGCTTTCTAATTGAACCAGTAAATGGGTTAAGTCTAGACCATCAAGATTTTCAGTATGTGTTACATCCCATGAAATAGTAGATTCATCGGATGGCACATTATCAGTTGGTGTAAATGCTTTCAGTTTAAACTCAGTATCCCCTGTAGTTGTTGTTTTGATTCTTCCAACCATGAAATACGACTTATCCCCAGGATTACCCGGGAATGTGCTTGTCGAAGACGCAGTATAACCATTAAAAAAAGCCATATAATTAGCTGGACCAACATCAAGAGCCATTTTATCCTCGTAAGAATATCCAAATAAAATAGCCTTTGGCACCGCATCAGACGTAGAACTGGGCACTCCTGTAGCAAATCCCATCATCGCCTGACCATCTACCGTAGGCACATTCTGTTCTTGATCCCTGAACAAGAAACTTACATAAAGAACACCCTCCATATTCAAATCAACAGGATAAGCAAGCTCACGAGCATTTGATGAAGGGTACCATTGACCATTTGCGGTGTTATATGCCACCTTACCAATATTTGCTGAGTTGATTTCAAAATTAACATTAGCAGGATAGGCAAAATTATTGGAGTCATCAGAAAGAACAGATGAAATAGCCACTTTATTAACGCCTTGAACAGCAGTACCAAGTGTCGGTAATGTAATCCATTCACCATTTAATCCATAGCCACCAGATGTTCCGGTCAATTCAGTTCCATTGGGTTGACCTGTAAACGGTTCGTAAGCAAACAGACCTCCTATTCTGACATAAGCCGTCGAAGGAACATTGTTTAATGTCAAGTTTGCATCAATATTAAATCCGTCTTTAATTGACCCTGAGTTTAAATCGACATCCGTTCCAACCGATATACCATCACTATCCGCTAATCCAGCTCGAACATTCAAATTGAAAAGGAGGGAATTTGTTCCAGAACCTGACACATAATCAGCATAGACTGTTCCTCCCTCATTCACTGTGATTGGTATTCTAGGTTGACCACTAACAGTCACCACATCATCAAAAATTACCAAGAAACTAAGGGTTTGTCCAACTGAGTAATTTGCATCTACTGGCACTTGTACAGAAGTAACCGTTAATGGTTTACTGGTTCTGAATAAGGCAAACAGGCCAGAATTACCTAAAACAGGGTTTATTGTAGCCAAATCAGTCGAAGCTCCCACCTGTGTTCGGGTATTTGTTTCGCCTCCTACCTCAGTCTGAACCCCCGTACTTTCAGATTCCTTTCCGGAGTACAATAGCGCACGAGCTCCTGATTCAATGGTGATAGCGCCATTATCAGTAATCTTAATATTACCGTCACCTTCATTACCAGCAGTAGCATCTTTATCCGAATACAACTTTACTGCATCTCCAGAAGAAAGTATTGAAACAATAGGCTCCTCAATCATTAGATCGCCTGATAGTGTAGCCAATTCAACCACACCATCAGAATAAATTCCCGTTGGGTTCACTGATCCCACCGTCAAGCCATCTGCAGCATCTACAAAGCTCAAGCTTCCCAGCTTCGTCGTATTGTCCCCACCTGCTATCGTAGTCACATTATTAGAAGCATTTTGCAGGGTAAATGTCCCCGTGCCATGCAAGCCCAAACCATCAGCAGTAAGAGCAGCTGTTTGAGTTACTGCACCTGTAGCATGGAGGTTGACATCATTACCTCTTACAGTTAGGCCTGCGTTGATAGAAAGATCGCCACCAAATATTGCAATAGGGCCAGCTATATCAGTTGCCTTACTGATTGTCACAGCCGATGTATTGGTAGGCTTACCTATGGTTATTCCGCTTAGATTAGAATTAAAGGTCCATACAGAATTATTAAATGATGATGTAAAACTATCTTGAAGGTAAGAGGCTATCGACAATTTGCCTTGAGCAACTCCAGTATTTGGGTCTCCAAGTTTGGTGGTGAAATTCGCCGTACCATCAAAATTTACACTCAATGTTTTACCAGGATTGATATTTAAAAACGTTTGATTTGAGGTATAATTAAGTGCACCGCTTGAGTTTATCGTGATATTACCATCGGCATACACGCGAGGGTTTGCTCCAGTTCGCAATGTTTTGCCTGTATAACTGGCTGCTGTATTTACGCCCGTAATAGTTAAGTCATTGTCCACATCAATTACTTGACTCAGGTTGGTACCATTGTACACATTTGTAGATCCCAAGCGCACAGCATAATCGTTAGTGCCGGTTGATCCTGTTTCACCGTCAAACGTTAAATTGTTGCCGAAGAATTGAATGTTTTCTGTATAAATACCACTATAGGCACCAGAGGTTTTACCGCGTATAATTATGTTACCACCTACAGCTGATGTTTTTCGGGTATCAATTTTCGCACTGGTGGTAGAAATTAAAAAATTAACACCAGCAGCAGCGGTACCCCCATGGGCATAGCCCGTAGGTTCGGTTGTTCCTGCACCCCCTGCCATGATTACATTACCACCATTGGTTACTATATCATAACCGCTACCCGTAAAATTGATATAACCTGCATTATCCTCATCACTATCGGACCAGTAAATAACATCTGCACCATCCGTAGTAACGTCTATGCCCGTAGATTGGGTAATATTACCCGCTGCCTTAAGCAAAATATCGCCAGAAGAACCACCTGACGCAGTGTTAAGATTACCCCCCACCGTGATATTGCCGCCATAGGCCGTAATCGGGCCGGCAATAGATATTGCTCTGTTAAGATTTATATCAGCTGTATTCTCTGTCCCGCCAACCGTTAAGCCGGTTATACCAGCATTAAAGGTAACACCTGTCCCAATTGCTAACGTTGTACTAAATGCAGACGAACCCGTTTTAGGTAAAATTTTCACTTGCCCATCGGTATCAAAAGCAATTGTAGCTAAATTTAAAAACTGTCCATTGGCATTAAAAGTAATGTTTTGTTTTGCGGTTATGCTGTTTGTCCCCCCTGTGTAAAAACTACCAAAAGGACCTTCTGCATTAAGATTTACAGCTCCATTTGTGGATGTAATACTAACACCACCAAACGTAGCGTCATCTCCCGTATCATCAGCGCCAGTTAACGTGATGTCATCTTTAGCCGTATAGGTTCCCCTAAGCAAAAATCCTCTTGTGCCTGTATTACTTGTCGAATTTGAATACCCAGTGATGGATAATGCTCCTGCGGAATTGATGACTGCACCGGCATTAGCAAAGTATCCCATAACATTACTCACATTGCCATTTCCACTTCTGCCTATGATGGTGATGTCACCTGAAGTGATAGTTTGAATGGCTACAGCACCAACATTTATACCATATGATCCTGTAGGTAATCCACTGCCACCCAAATCAGCATCCAAGAGAATGTTTCCTCCAGTTGCGGTAAGGTTAGCGCTAACTGCAATCGCACCACCATATACTGAGATTGGGCCGGCAATAGATTGCGCAGATGAAATGGTTACAGTAGAAGTGTTGGTTTGTTTACCTATGGTTAACCCCGTAAGACCACTTCCCAATGTACTATTGGCAATAGGCCAGCTTAAGGCATTATCAAAGCTAGTACCGTTAGGCTGTACCGTTAAGGTACCTCTGGCATTTACATTAATAGAGTTAGTCGAGGTGATGCTATTGGCGCTGAGCACAATATTACCTGTAGTGCCGGCATTCGTACCGTCCCAGCCCATGTTCAGCGTACCGGCAGAACGAATCCCAATATCGGTACTATTGGCAGCAACACCTTCTATAGTGATATTGCCACTAGTAGAATAGATATTTGAAACCCCACCATCTAGGTTAAAACCTGCATATAGGGATGATAAAGTTTGATCTCCTGCAGTTCCTTTGATAGAAATGGCACCGCTCTCTGAACTTATTATGTTTGCTGCACTGATGGCTGAATAGAGGTTAATACCCACATTGTGTGCGGTGTTGTTATTTTGATTTCCACCTATACCGTCCAAGGTAATAGTGCCTGCGCCATTGGTGGTAAATGCTGTGCCTCGCGTGTTTCCGTTAAGATTATATGCAACAATATCAATCCCAATAGGAAACAAAAATTCTGTTGTATTTGCAGTACCCTGCCAGCCTTTACCGCGCAACAGAATATTTCCTCCTGATGAAGTTCCGGTGGCGTTCAAGTAGGTGCCATTAAGGAATATACCTTTCAATAATGTTTGAACAGGCAGATTCCCAGAGGCATCTGTATTGATACCTTGGGCATATCCCGATCCATCAGAACCACCAACCAATGAGATATTACCCCCATTACTTGCTAGGGTTACCCGGTCAAGGTTGATCGCTCCGCCATTATCATCGGTATTCGAATTCAACAAAATATTTCCACCCGCAGTAGACAATGTGACAAGCGGTGTGTACATATTCACATTATTGGCTGCATACAGGGAAATGTCCGATGCAGTCGAACTTGTGATGTTGCTGTTTATATTAAGTATGCCTCCATAGATGCTTACAGGGCCAGCCGCTGTGATGGCATTAGTATCATGGTTAATATTTGCTGTATTACCCACTTTACCTAATGTCAAGCCTGTCATGGTTTGGCTGTTTTGGTTGTATTGGAACCATGAGCTGGAAACCCCCATTCCAAATCCAGTACTTAATGGCGCAATGGTTACTGTTCCGGTGGTGGCCAATTTGGGATAATAATTCCCATCAAACCAGAAACGGTCAAAAACAATGGTAATATCACTTGCGCTAGATGTAACTCGCGCAGCGGAAGAACCGATTTGCGTTTGCAAGGTGGTAAACCAATAGCCATTAGATACACCGCCCAATTGCCCGCCTTTAATTGATATGGGGCCGCTGTTTGCCAGAATATTAACCGGCCCTCTAAATACAATATCAAGGTTTTCATTGGGTGTAGTGTTAGAAACCGCACGCCCGCCATTGATGCTTATTCCACCCCCTGTGCCGGTAGCATACACATTGAGTGTATTTGTGGCTTCTACTTCAAGGCCATACGATTGGCCTGAGCTGGATGTAGTGTACCCGTTTAGCGTAATCGCGCTTGTAGTAGTATTGGCTGATTGAATAGTGAAGGTACTCGCAGTAGGGTCATTCCACCACAATAAACCCGCAATAGCATTGCCACCCGTGGTTTGGCTATACCCATCTAAAAGCACAGTACCGGTGCCACTATTTATTGACCCGTTTGTGACGTTGTAGAACATAACTGCTCCTCCGCCCACATTATTAGCAACCGCCACTGCGGCTGACTTCCCTCTTAAAGCAATATTTCCATTTCCTGAATTCAAATTAACCGTACCATCAATACGGATACCCTCTGCTGTTGATGCAGTGCTACCTAAGGCATACGCAGTACCTGTGGCGTTACCACCACCCAGAGTGATGGCCCCACCATTGGTGATAACCGAGAGCCCTGATAACATGCGGATATATCCATTGATTGTAGCCTCCCCATCCGTTGCATCATCTGTATTGGAAGCGAGTAAAACATCCCCTCCTGCGGTGGTAATGGTAGTAGGTCCAGAATTGGTAATGTGGGTTGTACCCGTAATTGAAACAGGTGCATTGGTTGCAGTGCTGGTAATATTCGCAGTACCTAAGTTAACAGAGGTAGCGGTTGTATTTTTCCCTTCAATGGTTACCGCCCCGCCATTACTTATCGTAAAGGTAGCATCAGTGCCAACGGCTGTATCGGAACCATTTTGTTCACCACGGATGATAATATCACCACCCCCTGAATTAAGAGTGACACTTGTACGTATATCAATTGCTTCTCCAAAATAGCTCCCTCGATAGGCGTACCCATCAGGGATGTTATCTGCATCGTTATCCAAACCACCGGCTATCACAATCTTACCGCCAGACGTGATCAGCGTATTGGTTCCACCTAGAACAATCTCATTGTTTGCTTGACCACTTGTAATATTCTGTGCATTAGACCAAAGGATGATATCTCCGCCTGAAGTCGTTATGTTTTTTGAAGATGACAAGCTAATGAACCCATTGGTTAGACCCGAAGTACCTACACCCTGAGAAACAATGCGAATGGGGGTATTGGTACCGGTACTCGTTAAGTTTTGTTCTACGCGTACCGAGTTACCGAACACCGCAATGGGTCCGGCTATGGTTTGTGCACTTGTTAACGTAACATCAGCTGTGTTACCCTCCTTACCGATGGTAAGCCCAGACACCCCCGATGCCAATACCATATTGCTTCCGATGGTTTGTCCAACGCCAAAGCTGGTTGATGCATCTAATGGTAGCAGGCTAACCGCCCCGGTTGTATTTAAATTCGTGGCACTATTAAATACAGTGTTATCACTTTTCAGGATGATATTGCTGGTAGAGGCTGTAACATTGGTAGCCGCCTTAAAGCCAAAGGTTGCTCCGCTTAAATACAAACCAAATTGGGTGGCATCGTTATTTTCTGCTGTAATCGTAATCGTTCCGGAGTTGGCCAAGATACTGCCAGACATGTCTAAAGGATGATCGTAGCCTGTTGAAGTACCCGACTTTCCAGTTAACTGAATGTCTCCCCCTCCTGTTGATTCAATAATTCCGGTAAAATTTATACCCATTGATGTTGTGGTACCATTGTAGCCTGACCCATCACCATCCAGCACAATAGCATCTGCGTCTGAATTAGAAGAACGAATAGTCCAACCGTTTCCATAGACACTAATAGCCTGTGTATTTGAAGTACCAGATCCGGTTGCTTTACCAATTATGGCAACTTTTCCACTTCCTGCATCTAACGTAGCATTATGCCCCATAACACCAAAATCCATGGTCAATACGCTACTCGGGTAGTTTTGGCCTCGAAGAGTAATATTTCCACCACCTGAGGATAGTGAGGCGCCATTTTTAAGGTGAACTCCAGAAATATGTAATTGATTTACATTATCCGTTTCGGCATCGAGTTCAGCCGCACCACGTGCATAACCGGTAGCAATATCTAATCCACCGCCCAGCGTAATATTACCGCCCACGGTAGTAATACCAGTTGAACTTCCTAACTGTACGTAACCTTCTCCGCTGCCGTCACTATCGGCCCAGAAGGTAACCGCACCACCTGTCGTAGTAATGGAATAGGTGTTGTTCAAATTTACAAGGCCTAAGGACTTTAACGTAAGGGCATTGGCCGAAGTAGAATTTACATTGGTACCTACCCAAATGTTACCCGCCTCAATCGTGAGGTCTCCCGTAGCTAAATAGCTTTCTACATCTGAAGCATTAACAGAAGTATCGCTTATTGTGGTAATGACTCCATTAGAGTAGCTCCAAGTAGTTCCTTCCGAAGTTCCTCCAGAAGAAACGATGGTCAAGTTTTGTGAAGTAGCATAAAATGCCAAAAGTACAAACAAATAAAATAGTTTTTTTTTCATTTATATTTAAAGATTACTTAATATTAGGAGAGATTTAAAACAGCGCTGTAAAAATAATTAAAATCCTGCAAAATAATAAAAAAAAAAAAAAAGATAACCTCTAATAAACCCCATTAAAACAATCAATCTTCTAAAAAATGAAGATCCAATTTTTGGAATTACTACATTAGACTGGACATTAGATTGCGAGATTTAGAGTTACATAAATTAACTTTGAATCATAAAAAAAGAAACAGAAATTACAGTACATCATTTAAGCAAAGGGCAGTATAATTAAGCTATGCTCGTGGTCATGTTAAACAGGTCTGTTAGGAATTAGATATTCCTTACTCGGTATTGCACCGCTGGAGACTAGAATAACAAGATTATGGAAAGAACAGTTTTCCATGTAGAGTAGTTCCAAAATTGACAGATGAACAAAAAGAAATAGCCCTATTAAAAAAGCAATTAAGCGATATATCGGAGGAACACGAAATATTAAAAAAGGCGGTTAGCCAAATACCCGAAAACAATGTTTTCTCCTCTTAATATCAAATCTCCAAGAGCAACAAGAAAAATTTAGGTTCATAAAACATCATAAATTTAAGTTTTCAGTTGAGAAAATGTGCAGAGTTTTAAAAGTTAGTACCAGTGGCTATTATAATTGGTTAAAAGCTAAGATTTCAAAGCTTTGGCTGTATAATCAAAAATTGTCTGAGTTGATTACAGCTATTTTTAAAGATAGCTATGAAAGTTATGGCGCTCCACCAATAAAAAAGGCATTGGAAGCACTGGTGCACCATGTATCCAGACCACGTGTGGTAAGACTCATGAACGCCTATGGCTTATTTGCCAGAAGGAAACGCAAGTTTAGAACAACAACAGATATCAACCACAAATACCCTATTGCCGCTAATATCTTAAATCAAAATTTTAAAGTACCTGGAGTAAATCAAGTTTGGGCATCTGACATCACTTATATTGAAACTAAGGAATGTTGGATGTATTTAGCAGTGATTATTGATTTATTTAATCGAAAAGTAATAGGTTGGTCTATGAGCGCCAATTTAACAACGCAGGATGCTATAGCGCCTCCATGGAATATGGCGTTAAAATCCAATGTAATTACCGAAGAACTTATCTTCCATTCCGATAGAGGTTCTCAGTATGCCAGCTATTTGTTTACTGATATTATCAAAAACTATAATGGATTAGTAATACAAAGCATGAGTAGAAAGGGGAACTGTTGGGACAATGCCATTGCATTCTAATTAAAAGTAAACCCTACAGAAACTTGAAAAACATTGTTATATAATTTTCCAGCATCATAAGTTCCGTCAGTGTTATCATCTTTTTTAATGTTTGATAATCCTAAATAATATCTAGCAGAAAAATTCAACCCATTCGCTAATTTATATCCAAATCCAATGTTTGCACCATAATCAATAGCGTTAATAAATTTTTTTAAATCTTCAGTATATGAATTGTTATACTCCGACTCTTGATATTCTGCTTTAGAAGAAATTAATACCCCTATTTGAGACCCTAATTCAATACTGAAACTTTCTAAAATATAATATTTAAACATTACAGGCATATTTAAATAATCAAAAGTATAAACATAATCACTTGAAAAGGAATCATCGTCATATGACTCTTTAGTTCCTTGTCGGGAATACAATACTTCTGGCTGTAAAGTAAATTTTTCTGAAATGTTCAATTCCGCATACCCTCCTAAATGAAAAGATACTTTTCCTTCTAATTCTTCGGTTTCATCACCCGATATGGTAGTTAAATTTAATCCTGCTTTTGCCCCAAATTGTAATTCCTGTGAGTTAGATATTTGTGCAACTAAAAATACAAACAGAAAAATGATTTTTATAGTTTTCATTTTAATCATAATTTAATTTTGTTATCAATTCTGATAAATTATTGTGTGAATATTTGCAATTGTGATTTAATTATAAACTTAAATCAAAATGTATAATAGTAAGATTTTACGTTTTTTAACACAAAACTTATTTTGGTTTACAATATTCCCATTTATGATTTTTCAACTTAAAAAATAATTAAAAGCATTAATTATTTAAAACTATCACCGTTTCAATAACTTTATCTTGTTCGTTTATATTTATTTTTGCTATGTTTCCATTTTCAATATAATTAACAAAAGCTACTTTTTCATCTTTTTCAAGTGTGACCTTTACATATTTAGTATCAACTCTTTTTAAAGAACCTGATAGCGCATCTATACCCCAACCAATAATACTTATTCCATTTAATATTGCTACTAAATTGAAGTTTGAATCCATAACTACAACTCTCTCTTTGTAATTATCTAATCTAAAGTCAACTCTATCATCTGCTTTTACCTTAATCTGAACTGGTGTTATTCCCTTCTCAAATCCGTTAATAAAAACTTTAGCTCCACTCGGGTCTGATTCAAACAAAACATTTCTTTTTGAACCCGTTAATATTGATGCACAACTTGTAGTTAATAACAAGACACATCCCAACATCAAAACACTTAATCTTTTTATCATTCTTTTTTAATTAAAGATTTAAACCTACTCCTGTTTATAGTCTGTTTTCGGCTTATTCCGACTTTATTTTTATCAAAAAAAGCTAAATTGTAAAGTAATAAGACTTTCCTTCTACATTTACATAATAGGTGCAATCTTCACCAATAGCTCTAGAATATCTTACCGATGACCAATTACCTCCATTACTAACTTGTACTTCTGAAATTGAAACACAGACTCCTAATAATTGACGTCCTTTAACTCTGATGTTTATAGAATAATTTGTTCCAAAACTTTTCCTAGTTGTACCAGTTGTAGCATACCAATTTTGAAATGCAGAAAAATTTACTAAAGATGTTTTGTAATATGAAATCTCTTCATAGGTGTTTATATTTGAAGCAGAGCAAAATGCAAAAGCCGACATAATAAATGTTATAATAAAAACTTTTTTCATTTTTATAAATGATTTAATTTATCCTACTCATATGGCTTTTCGGTTACGCCACGTTTTTTTTAATGGTTTCTGTTCTCCACTTTTAATTAAAAACTTTCAATGTGAATAAAATTGATATTGCAAATTGTTTCATATTCGTAAGTGTCTTTTATTCTATTATATATAATAGGTGCTTTTAGTTCTAACCTCATAAACTTAATGTAGTTGTAAACTGTTCGCTCGGATACATTTAATGCATACGCTAGTTCTTTTGGGGTACCTGTACTTTCTTTTAGAATTCTTTCATGAATTTTATTAATAACACGTATATCCATTTTTAAAAAAACAATTTTAAGGAATCCTACTGAAGCCCGATTTCAGTTAAGTTTTTTTTAAAAAATAAGCATACCTTTTGGTTTATTTACTCGCATAAAAAGCTTTACCAAAACCCTTATTTTCAGCAAATAAAATGGGTTATAAATATTATAATTGGAAACATTTGGGAAATCTTATGGAAAAATATTTCCATAAGATTTCCATAAGAATTTATAGTTTTATCAAGAAGTAAAAATGGTTTAATATGTATAAACAAGTTGTCCTCAAGACATTTGAAAAGGGTAAGAAAGAGATACCAGGTAAAACTACAAAAACCCAAATCTCTGAACATATTTCAACGGTATTATTTAATGATTTTAAAATTCAAATAAGCGGAAGGACATTACGAAATTTGTTTGATGATGCAAATAGTGCAGAGGGAAAGAATGATATATCAATTAACTCAGAGTACGTTCAAGAGATGTGTAAGTACCTAGGATATGAAGATTACAATCAATTTATAAAAGAAACAACATTTAAATCCAATAATAAATTTATTTCATATTTAAGAAGACACTGGATAATCCTTCTAATATGTTTTGTCACCATAACTTCGACAATAGGAATTGTGAGTTTTAATAAACAACGTTGGATGATTTGGGATAATGGTAGCTACAAAGAAGTTGATTTTAATGAAAAAGACTATTTATCAAATAAGTTGAAATTATTTAACAAGGATAGTATTGATAATTTTAATAAAACAATCCCAAACTGTGAAACTGTTTTTTTTAATGAAGACGGAACGGAGAAATTATGGTATGGTAAAAACAAAAACGGAGACTTAGAATTCTTCACTGCATTAGGAAAACATCCAGAAACTGGTAAAACCCTAAAACCAATTACTGTATATATGATAAGGAAATACATTTGCAATAATTACTTTTAAACATATATACTTTTTAGATTATATATACATTCTAGACTAGTACCTAAAAAAGAAAACAACTTTTAAATTAATACGGGGGTAGTGGATTTTGTAAAATGTTTCAGATTTTTTAGGTTTTTTATGAGATAGTATTTATTTTAGGTGAACAACTACCATATTACCAAGCAGCAAAAAACATAATTGTACCAATAATTGTACCATTTATATTAAAATTAAAATAAAAAAAAACCATAAAAAACTAAATATAAGTTAATTATGGTTAAATAAAAGTGAGCCAGATTGACCTGACTTCAAATCAAATATTGGAATTTTTCGAAAAAGTAAACTTGAAAATTTTTAACTAAAAAATAAAACCCCCAACTTTTTTGGTTGAGGGTTCGAGTGAGCCAGATTGACCTGACTTCAAATCAAATATTGGAATTTTTCGAAAAAGTAAACTTGAAAATTTTTAACTAAAAAATAAAACCCCCAACTTTTTTGGTTGAGGGTTCGAGTGAGCCAGATTGACCTGACTTCAAATCAAATATTGGAATTTTTCGAAAAAGTAAACTTGAAAATTTTTAACTAAAAAATAAAACCCCCAACTTTTTTGGTTGAGGGTTCGAGTGAGCCAGATTGACCTGACTTCAAATCAAATATTGGAATTTTTCGAAAAAGTAAACTTGAAAATTTTTAACTAAAAAATAAAACCCCCAACTTTTTTGGTTGAGGGTTCGAGTGAGCCAGATTGACCTGACTTCAAATCAAATATTGGAATTTTTCGAAAAAGTAAACTTGAAAATTTTTAACTAAAAAATAAAACCCCCAACTTTTTTGGTTGAGGGTTCGAGTGACCTCAATAAGCCAGAGTTCAAACTTTATAGTAGAACTTAATTTGATTCATAAAAGTCATTTTGATTATAAAAAATAAACCCACAACTTTATGGGTTGTGGGTTCGACTAGTGAGCCAAACTGTTTTTGGTTTCTCCCTTAATAATAGACAATAGATTGGCTACCCTGTTTGGCGGGACTAAAAAACAAGTTATTGATTGGTCTGTGTTAATTGTCTTCATGTTTAATTGCGTTTGAAAGTATTATCAAATCACATACCTCACGACGAACTATCTGAGTAATTAATGCTCTTTAGCCAATTCAAATACAAATCCCATTGACTCTCAACCCACTGAGATGTTAAATAGTATTTATCACAATAATATTCCTTGGCATAATAACGAGTCCTTCCGCCAGCATCCGAAATGCTTCTTGTGTTCAGGCGCAAGACCTCAAAGTTAGCATTGAATGTTTGCTTAGAATACGTAGGGTCCTGTAAATTAATGATTTCACCTTTAGAAATTAGGCCCTGCTCGTAAGCCGTCCTAAAGGTGTGACGCACATACTGGCCTATCTTCATGCCTTTTTTAGTCCTCCTTTCCGATACAGCCCCGTTGGAGGAACTAGGGATTGATTTTGAACCCACATCTTTTGTTATACTTAAGTTTTTTCTTGAATCTAGTTGCATTAATTTGACTGATCTCAAGAATAACTCTGAAGTATCGTTTTCATTCTTAGAAGCTTTTATTGTTGGGGCCACAATACAGTCGAAAAAATCATCATTTGTTATAAAATCTATACTTATACTTTCATCGTGAATAAGGCCTTTTGCTTTTTCAATTAGATCTTCAATTAATACTAAAGTAGCTTGGTTTGTTTTGGGGGTTATGAAAATAGACTGAAATTGATAATACTGATCAAAATATGTCTGCATCACAAATAACGTCCTGAAAACCTTCTTCAAGATTCTGTCTGCAGTCTCTTCCTTTGAGCCATAATTTAACCCAGCGCCGTGAAATGCGACATCAATGCCGTAAACAGTAGACTCAGAGGTATTTATCCCCAACACATCTATTTCAGCCTGCTTTAATAACTGGTCAAAAGTGCTTTCTTTGAATATTTCATCAAAGTGACCTGATCCTATGATATCTTGATAAAAAGCTTTGGCTCTTGACTTTTCACCTTCCGCTATAGTCCAGTTCCCACTTGTCTTCCAGTTGGTTTGAATAATTCTACACCCTAATACATGGTTGAGGTAGCTGGAGACCAACGATTCTCCTATTTCTATTTTCATAAAACCCTATTATTTGTAATATTAACTCTTGACATCTTTAATGAAATAAAACACGTGTCTCTAATACAACATTAGTCTAAGATTCTAACTCTTCAGACTTATATAATATTTCAACAACCTGGTCGTCTTTATAAATACCTTTTAACTTTAGTCTTCCGTCAGGAAACCACTCCTGAAACTCTCCTTGATACAAAACCTTTTCAACAAAAACCTCTCTCGCCTTATTCCCGTTATCGTGATATGTTACCACCCAACCATCCTCCTGACTTCCATCGCTAAATTTAATTTCAACCCTTAGCTGACCGTTCTCATAATACTCTTTATAACATCCATTTCTTATGCCATTTTTCACTTCATATTCTTTCCATAA